>NZ_JBEZGJ010000179.1:0-14995 GCF_040649965.1 Micromonospora sp. NPDC048843 | reverse complement strand
CTGCACCAGTTGGGTCTGGTCGCCGACAACCGGGGTGACCGGGCGACCGCGGGCCGGCTGTTCCAGGAGGCGTTGACGATCCTGAGTCGGCTCGATCCCTGCTTCGGCCGATCTCGGCTCGTCGGTAGTCCCTGCTGGGGGTTTCGGGGCAGCCCGGCCGACTCCGGGCGGTCAGTCGTGAGCCCGCCCGCCGCTACGGTCAGCAGTTGCGGAGTTCGGGGGACTGGTTGAGCAGTTGGCCACGGGTCGACACGAAGCGGCGGTAGCGCTCGCTGTCGACGGCCGACGGGCGGAACGCGGCGACGCGGTGGCAGTTCTGGAAGGCCAGGCGTACGCCGAAGTGTCGTTCCAGGCCGGCGCGGATCGCGTCGCTCGCCAGCGCGCGGAGCAGTTGACCCCGGTCGGCGTCGGTGGGCGGCGGGACGATGTTGTCGGCCAGGTCGGCGTCGCCGGCTTCCAGTTCGGCGACCACTCGGCTGACGGTGGCCCAGGCGAACGGCAGTGAGTCACGGACGCAGGCGATGAACGCCTCGTCGTCGATGGGGCCGCGTTCGGCGGCGTCGAGCAGGGCAGGCGAGACAGTGAGCGACATGGTTCTCCTCCGCTTCAGCTAATGATTACCGTTTTCAACAACGGCGTCGACTGAGCAGACCACGTCTCTCGGGCGACGTCAACGATGTCCCGGCGCGCCACGCTGGGACCCCCACGCAAAGCACATCCGAACGCGCCCGCGAACCACAGGCGCGGAGACACCCCGCCAAGAGCTTGTGCGGACGAACAGCGTCCTGGGACGACCCGTTGCGGCGTCAGGGTCGGCGGGGGTGGCCCTTGAGGTGCCGGCCCAGCTCGCGGGCGATCTCCCGGTTGGCGTCGCGCTCGGCCAGCGTCTGCCGCTTGTCGTAGGAGCGCTTGCCCTTGGCGAGGGCCAATTCGACCTTGGCGTAGCCGTTCTCGAAGTACATCGACAGCGGAACGAGGGTCACCCCGCCCTCGCGGACCTTGTCCAGGATCCGGTCGATCTCGGCGCGGTGCAGCAGCAGCTTGCGGTTGCGGCGCGGGGCGTGGTTGGTCCACGTGCCGTAGGTGTACTCGGCTATGTGCAGGCCGTACAGCACGATCTCGCCGTCGCGCTCGTGCGCGAACGCGTCCACGAGCGAGGCCCGCCCCTCGCGTAGTGACTTCACCTCGGTGCCGACCAGCACGATGCCCGCCTCGTACGTGCGCAGCACCGTGTACTCGTGCTGGGCCTTCTTGTTCGAGGCGATCAACCGGCGGGCGGGTGGCTTGGACGGGGTCACCAGGCGACGATATCCGGCCGCCGGAGCAGTCGTACCGGCCGGCTCAGTCGCGTACCGGCCGGCTCAGTCGCGTGCCGGGCGCGCTGGGAGCAGCCGGGCGGTGAGGTCGCGTACCGCCTCCCCGAACGCCTCCTGCGACTCACACGGCCAGTGTCCGAGGATCGGTGGGGGAACGCTGTCGCTGGGCGCCGGCACCACGTCCTGTGGGTCGGTCAACCGCCGGTCCACTGTTGCCGACGGACCGGTCAGCGTCTCGGCCTCCCCCGGGCGGTGGGAGGCGAAGATCCAACCGCCGATCGGGTCGGTGTCGCGCCACAGGTTGATCCAGCGCCAGCCGATCCGTTCGCCGATCTCCCTCAGCGCCGGCTCGTCGGCGTACGCGGGGAACAGCCGGGAGTACAGCCGGCCCAGTGGTGACCCGTAGGTCAGCAGGGCGACCCGCTCGGTGATCCGGGTGGGCAGTTGCAGGACCGTGGCGGCGAGCAGCACCGAGCCGTGGCTGTGTCCGGCCAGCAGCACACACTGCCCCTGTTCCACCAGGTAGGTGATCCGCTTGGCCAGCTCCGGCACGGCCCGCTCGGCGTAACAGGGCGGCGCGAACGGGTGCGCAGCCCGGGGCCAGAAGGTGCCCAGATCCCAGAGGACCCCCACGTACCGACGGAACTGCGCCGTCCGGTACGCGAAGATGCCGCCCACCACGAGGCCGAGCAGGATCGCGGCGATCACGTAGCTACCCGAACCGATCAGGAAGTTGACCATGCCTTCCGGCACGCCGATGTAGCGCTGCGCCACGTCGCCGGGTAGGAGCTGGAGCAGGCCGAGCACGCTGGTGGCCAGGCCGAGCGCCGCCAGGCCGGCGTACACCACGGAGAGCGGCTCCAATCGTTCGGTGAAGCGGGCCCGGGCCACCGCCTGCTCGACCCGCCGCAGCCGGGCTGCCGCGCGCGGCGGCGCGTCCGGGAAGTCGGCGGCCACGATCGCCCGCGCGGCCCGCCGTCGCCCGCGCCGGGTCAGCCTGGTGACCAGGCCGGCCACCAGCAGTGCGGTCACCACGGCAAGGAAAAACCCGAAGATCGCCCATTTGTACGCCAGGGGAGGACTGGTCTCCAGGCCGTCCGCCGTCGTTCCCTCGCGATCGAGCAGGTCCGCCACCCGGTAGACCAGCTCGGCCGAGAACGCCACGGCGAGCCCGGCCGAGATCGTCATGAAGACCGGCGCTCCCAACGCGCGGATGGGTGACCGGCTCTGCCCGCCGCCCCGCCGCCAGATCACCAGCGCGGCGAGCGCGACCACCAGCACGGTCTGGCTGACGAACAGCCAGGCCACTATCGCGCCGTAACCGGGTAGCGCACCTCCTTGCGGCCACGGTGCCGGGCTGATGACGACGTGCACGATCACCAGCATCGTCAGGCCGCAGGCGATGGTGCGCAGCCCGCGGAAGACCCCGTCCACCCGGGGCGACGGGTCGGTGCGGTCGATGCTCGGCACCACGCTGACCAGGACCAGGCAGGCCAGCAGGACCGCCCCGGTGGCCGTCAGGAGGATCACCATCACCCACGAGCGGTGCTGGCTGGCACGGGCGGCCAGCAGGCTGGCGCTCAGCGTGGCGAACGCCACCGCGACGTGGACCGAGCGCAGTCGACCCACCAGCGGCTCGCCGTCCCACTGGCCGACGGCGCTCAACCGGTGTTTCGACGTCGGGGTCGACGGCGTCCGGAACGCGTCGAACGAATGGCCCGGGCGAGCGCCCAGCCACCAGACGAGCCCGATGGCGGCGACCGGCACGAGCGCCAGCACACCCAGGCGCAGCCCGGCCGGGCGCCCGCCGAGCCAGGACAGCCAGTTCCGGCCGGCCAGGCACGATGGGGTGTCCATGCAGCGCCAGGCGATCAGGTCCAGCGCCACCCCGACGATGGAGAGCACGTAGAGCATGGTGAGGGTGAGGGCGAGCACCCGGCACAGTGCCATGAAGCCACGCTGCGAGACGGTGTTCGCCGGGCGCATCCAGAGCGCCACGTTGCAGAGCATGAACGGCAGCAGGAAGACCAGCGACAGCGTCCGCACGGCCGTGCCGGACGGCAGGTCACTCCAGCGGTACGCCTCCAGCGTCACCCCGTCCGTCCCGGTGGAGTCCGGATAGCCGGGGCGCGGTCGGTAGAAACCTCCGCTGCGGTCCCCGGCGACCTGATGCACGAACGGCCGGTCCAACACCTGGTCCGCGCCCGCGCCGGAGACACCGTGCACCCGCAGCTCCACGATCCCGCCCGACGTCGTCGGTCCGGTCGGTGTCGCGTCCGCCATGGGCCCCCCGAGGTGTGCGCGGCAACCGGGCGGGTCGTCGATGTCCGGCCACCCGCGCGGCTCCCCGGCTTACCCGTCTGCGGGGCGGTCAACCGTGAGCCGGGCCTCGGCGATGGTGCGGTCGACCCTCGACAGGTGATTTCATGGCGCCATGGCGAACCCGGTGATCCTGACCGTCGACGACGACCCCGTGGTGTCCCGGGCGGTGGCCCGGGACATCCGGCGTCGCTACGGCGACCGCTACCGGGTGTTGCGGGCGTCCTCCGGGCCGGAGGCGCTGGACGCGCTGCGCGAGGTCAAACTGCGCGGCGAGCAGGTGGCGCTGCTGCTTGCCGACCACCGGATGCCGGAGATGACCGGCGTCGAGTTCCTGGAAGCGGCAATGGACATCTTCCCGGCGGCCCGCCGGGTGCTGCTCACCGCGTACGCGGACACCGACGCCGCGATCGAGGCCATCAACGTGGTCGACCTGGACCACTACCTGCTCAAGCCCTGGCACCCGCCGGAGGAGAAGCTGTACCCGGTGGTCGACGGGCTGCTGGAGGCGTGGGCGGTCACCCCGGACGCGGCCAGCGCGGAGATCCGGGTCGTCGGGCACCGCTGGTCGGCGCCGTCGTTCAAGGTCCGCGACTTCCTGGCCCGCAACCTGGTGCCGTACCGGTGGCTGTTGTCCGACGATCCGGAGGGCGTCCGGTTGCTCGACGCGGCCGGGGCCACCGAGGCGGACGTGCCGCTGGTGGTGACGGCGGAGGGCAAGGCACTGGTCGCCCCGAGCGAGGCCGAGTTGGCCGCGCTGGCCGGGTTGACTGTGGTGCCGGCGTGTGACTTCTACGACCTGGTGGTGATCGGCGGCGGCCCCGCCGGTCTCGGTTCGGCGGTGTACGGCGCGTCGGAGGGGCTGCGCACGGTGCTCGTGGAGCGACGGGCGACCGGCGGTCAGGCCGGGCAGAGCAGCCGCATCGAGAACTACCTGGGCTTCCCGGACGGTGTCTCCGGCGCGCAGTTGACCGATCGGGCCCGGCGGCAGGCGGTCAAGTTCGGCGCCGAGCTGCTCAGTGCCCGGGAGGTGGTCGGTCTCAGCGAGGCCGGCGGTGCCCGACTGCTTCGCTTCGGCGACGGCACGGAGATCGCCGCGCACACAGTGGTGCTGGCCACCGGCGTGTCGTACCGGGTGCTCGACGCCCCGGGGCTGGCCGACTTCACCGGCCGGGGGGTGTTCTACGGCGCCGCCGCCACCGAGGCGCCGAGCTGCGTCGAGCAGGACGTCTACATCGTTGGTGGGGCCAACTCCGCCGGCCAGGCGGCGGTCCACTTCTCCCGGTACGCGTCGAGGGTGCACCTGCTCATCCGTGGTGCGGACCTGACCGCCTCGATGTCGCGTTACCTGATCGACCAGCTGGAACGGATCGACCAGATCACAGTGCACCCGCACACCGCTGTGGTCGGCGGTGCGGGGGAGGACCACCTGGAACGGCTCACCCTGTGCGACACCCGCACCGGGGAGGCCCGCTCGGTCGACGCCTCCTGGCTGTTCATCTTCATCGGCGCGGAGCCCCGCACCGACTGGCTGGACGGGGTGCTGGTCCGCGACGACCGTGGTTTCATCGTGACCGGTCCGGATCTGCTCGCCGGGGGACGGCGGCCGGCCGGCTGGTCGCTGTCGCGCGACCCGTACCACCTGGAGACCAGCGTGCCGGGCGTGTTCGCCGCCGGCGACGTGCGGGCCGAGTCGGTCAAGCGGGTCGCCTCGGCCGTCGGCGAGGGTGCGATGGCGGTGTCGCTGGTGCACCGCTACCTGGAGGCCCAATGAGCCGGTTCTGCGAGCGAAGGAGTCCCTGTGAGCGCGAGGAGTGAGCCGGGTTTGCGAGCCCCGCAGTCGCGAGCGAAGGAGTCCCAGTGGCCACCGAGTCTGACCGGCTGACACCGGCGCGGTTGCGCACTCTGTTCCTGTTCGAGGCGCTCGACGACGGGCAGCTCGACTGGCTGGCCGAGCACGGCCGGGTCGAGCAGCGCGCCGGCGGCACCCTCGTGTACGGCGAGGGTGAGCCCGCGACCTGCTTCTTCGTGCTGGTGCGTGGGGAGGTGGCGCTGAGTCGCCTGGTGCGCGGCGACGACGTCGAGGTCAGCCGGACCGACCAGCGTGGGGTGTACGGCGGGGCCACTCAGGCGTACCTGGGTGACCAGGTCGAGCAGATCTACCGCAACAGCCTGCGGGCGGTGACCGACGCGGAGTTCTTCGTGCTGCCGGCGGAGGACTTCGCGTACGCCCTGCGGTCCTGGTTCCCGATGCCCATGCACCTGTTGGAGGGGCTGTTCTTCGGAATGCGGGACAGTCAGGCAATCGTCGGTGAGCGGGAGCGGTTGCTGGCCCTCGGTTCGCTCTCGGCGGGGTTGACCCACGAGCTGAACAATCCGGCCGCGGCGGCGGTGCGGGCCACGTCGGTTCTGCGGGACCGGGTCGCCGGGATGCGGCACAAGCTCGCCATGATCGCCGACGGGCGGCTCGACGGGAGCGCCCTGCACGGCCTGGTCGCGTTGCAGGAGGAGGCGGTGGCACGGGTGGCCACCGCGCCGAAGTTGACACCGATGGCCACCGCCGACGCCGAGGACACCCTCACCGACTGGCTGGAGGACCATGGCGTCGGTGGGGCCTGGGACCTGGCCCCGATCCTGGTCGGCGGTGGGCTCGACGCGGCCTGGCTGGCGCAGGTCAAGGCCGCGGTCGGCGCAGCGGACCTGGAGGCGGCGGTGCGCTGGCTCACCTACACCGTCGACACCGAGCTGCTGATGCGCGAGATCGGCGACGCGGTCACCCGGATCTCCGGGCTCGTGGACGCCGCCAAGCAGTACTCGCAGCTGGACCGCGCGCCGCACCGGGTGGTGGACGTGCACGACCTGCTCGACGCGACGCTGGTGATGTTCAAGGGAAAGATCCCCGCCGAGGTCAAGCTGGTCCGCGAGTACGACCGGAACCTCCCACCGGTCCCGGCGTACGCGGCCGAGCTGAACCAGGTGTGGACCAACCTGATCGACAACGCGTTGGGCGCGCTGGGGGAGAAGGGTGTGCTGACCGTCCGCACCGGACGGGTCGGCGACCAACTGACGGTGGAGATCACCGACACCGGGCCGGGCATCCCGCCGGAGGTGCGTCCGCGCATCTTCGAGCCGTTCTTCACCACCAAGCCGGTCGGTGCGGGCACCGGTCTGGGGCTGGACATCTCGTACCGGATCGTGGTGCACAAACACCACGGCGACATCCGGGTGGAGTCCGAGCCGGGCCGCACCACCTTCCGGGTCCTGCTGCCGATCACCGAAGGGCCACCGGACGGGCAACGCGACGCGCCGACTACCTAGAGACAGCGGGTGGTCGCTGGCAGTAGTCTCGGGCGGCGTTCGTGATCCCCGCCTTGAGGAGGGTCCGTGGAGTCGATGGCCCGCCAGCGCGCCGCTGCCGAGGACGACGACCAGCCGGGCGATCCGCCGGCCGCCACGATGCTGCCGGAGCTGGAGGAACGCGAGTGGCTGCATCACGCGCAGGAGTTCGCCCACACCAGCTTCTGGGCGGTGGCCCGCCGGCTGCCCCGGCTGGTCCGCGAGGCGGTCGGGCTGGCCTGGGCCACCAACCGTCGGGACACGGTCGCCTCCATCGGCCTGAACGTCGCCGCCGGGGTGATGACCACGTTCGGCCTGCTCGCCACTACCAGCGTGCTGAGCGAGCTGTTCGCCGCCGGCCCCACCCCGGACCGGGTACGCGCGGCGCTGCCGGCGCTGGTCGTGGCGGCGGCGGCGGTGTCGGCACGCGGCGGCCTGGCGATCGCGGCCGGTTGGGCACAGGCCCGACTGACCCCGCAGATCAACTATCAGGTGGAGCTGCGGCTGTTCGAGGCCACCACCGCTGTGGAGTTGGCCGCGTTCGACGACGCCGGCTTCGCCGAGGAGATGGACCGGGCCCGCGACCGCGGGATGGCGGAGGCCGCGTACATCGTCGACCACACGGTCAACCTGGTCACCGGCGTGGTCGGCATGCTCGCCACCGCCGTCGCGGTGACCGTCATCCAACCGCTGCTGCTGCCCTGCCTACTACTCGCCGCGATTCCCCAGGCGATCACCGCGGTACGGATGGCCCGCCGCGAATATCTGGCGATGCTGGCCCGGATCACCCGGCAGCGTCGGATGTGGATGCTGGCCCACCTGATGGCCAACCGGCACACCGCCGCCGAGGTGCGCGCGTACCAGATGCGCGACTTCCTGCTGACCGAGTATCGCGGCGTCATGGCCGTCGAGACCCGCGCCCAGCTGCGGCTGGTGCGGGCACAGACCGGCACACGGGTGGTCGGCGCGACGGTGGCGGGCCTGGCCACCTTCGGCGTGTACGCGGTGCTCGGCGGCCTCCTGCTGGGCGGGATGGTCGCCCTCGCCGCTGCGGCCACTGCCCTGCTCGCCCTGCAGTCCGCGCGGACCAGCCTGGGCGTGGCGGTCATCGCCACCAACTCGCTCTATGAGGACGCCCTCTACTACCAGGACTACCGGGACTTCCTGGCCCGCGCCCACGCCCGGGTGCCTGTCGGCGGCGACCGGGTGGCCGACGCGGTCCGCCTGATCGAGGCGGACGAGGTGAGCCTGAGCTACCCGGACACCGACACCCCGGCGGTGGACCGGGTCAGCCTGACCATCCGCCGAGGCGAGGTGATCGCGCTCGTCGGTGAGAACGGCTCCGGAAAGACCACCCTGGCCAAGCTGATCGCCGGGCTGTACCGGCCCACCGGTGGGGTGATCCGCTGGGACGGCGTCGACGCCGTCGAGCTGGACCCACACGCCCTGGGCAGCCAGGTGGCGGTGATGACACAGGAGTACTGGAAGTTCCCGTTCACCGCTGGTCAGAACATCCGCGTCGGACGGCATGACCGCCCGCCGGGGCGCTCCGGCCCCACCATTCAGGAGGCGGCCGGCGCGGCCGCCGCCCACGACATGATCATTGGCTTACCGCACAGCTACGACACCCTGCTCGACCGCGAGTTCAAGGACGGCCACGAATTGTCCGGCGGGCAGTGGCAGCGGTTGGTCGCCGCCCGGGGGCTCTACCGCGACGCCGCCCTGCTGATCTGTGACGAACCCTCGGCAGCCCTGGACGCCCGCGCCGAACACGCCCTGTTCCAACACCTGCGCCGCCACCCCGACCGAGCGGTCGTCCTGATCACCCATCGGTTGGCCAACGTCCGGCATGCGGACCGGATCCTCGTGATGGAGCGGGGCCGCCTCGTCCAGCAGGGCAGTCACGACGAGCTGATGGCGGCCGGCGGCCTCTACCGTGAGCTGTTCGAACTCCAGGCCAGCGGCTACCTGACCGGCACCGACGAGACCCACCCTCGATAACAGCCAACATCCCGTCCCGTTTTGTCCCGCAAGATCGTGCTCGATCTTCCGCCGCTGGGTCGCCGGCGAATCGGGCGGGTGGCGGGGTCAGGCGGTGGGGCCGGGCGGGGAAGCGGGCGTGAGGAAGTCGGCGAGTACCCGGGTGTGGGTGGAGAATGCCAGCTCGACCGGGTCGGTGAGCACCAGCCACTCGGTCGCCTCCTCGGTCGGCGCCGACGGTGGCAGGTCCTCGGCCGCCCGCTCGGGCAGCACTCCGAAGACCATCATCGTGCCGCCCGCCGGCGCCCCGTGCACAGCGAACAGGCGGGCGTCCTCGGCCGCCGCGATCAGGCCGGTCTCCTCCCGCAACTCCCGCACGAGTGCGTCGGACCACTCCTCGCCGTACTCGATGAAGCCGCCGGGCAGCGCGAGCAGGCCGCGGGCCGGCTCGATGTCCCGGCGGACCACCACCACTCCCAGGCCCTCGGCGGTGCGGACCGGCAGCACCGCGACCGCCACCGGCAGCGGGTTGCGCCAGACGGTCTCGCCGCAGACCGCGCAGACTCGCGGCCATCCGGCGGCCGGCGGGTAGGCGGCGCCGCAGTAGGAACAGTGCGAGTACGGCGTGCCGGTCATGCCGCAGCACGTTACTCCGACCCCCGCCCAGCCCGTCGCGCCGCCGCCCGCCCGAGCCGCCGCCGCCCGCCCGGGGGCGCCGCCGCCCCGATCCCGTGCTCAGGCTGCCGGGTCGCCGGTGTAGAAGGCGGTGGTGCGTTCGGCGGCGGCCTTCGCCTCGTCGGCGTCGGTGCCGGCGGCGATGCTCGCCTCGCACCACAGCTGGCTGCTCAGCTCCATGGCCCGCCGTCCCTCGGCGGAGGCGGTCCACTCGGCGCCCTGTTCCGGGGTGATCCCGCTGCCGTCGCCGGCCAGGTGTGAGGCGAGGCCGAGAAGCCCGAGGTCCCAGCCGACACCGACCGCGCCCGGCCCGAACTGGGCCCACCGGTCCTGGTCGACGTGCGCGATGTGGTCCAGGTCGAGGCGGGCCCGCTCGTCGCCGACCGGGCTGACCCGCACCTCGATCCAGCTCACCTCGTCGCCCATTTCCCAGGTGGCGGTGAAGCGGTGCGGCGGCTCGCAGCTCTCGACGGTGCCGTGGGCGTTGCCCTCGAGCTGGTACGTGCCGCCCAGCCGCAGGTCACCGGAGATGGGCAGGAACCAGCGTGGGATGCGCTCGGCGTTGGTGCAGGCGTCCCACAGATCCTCGGCCGTCGCCTGGTAGGTCTGGCTGATCGTGGTGACCCGCGCCTCACCGGCTTCCAGGGTGCGGCTGCCGACCTTCCGCTGGACGGCGTTGATCTGCTCGGTGGCGTCGAACATCAGGTGTTCCTCTCATCGGGTGGATCGGCGGGCCCGCGCAGCCGACGCTCACGTCGGCCCCGGGCCAGCTCGGTGGCGAGTGCCGCCAGGGGCGGAGCCCAGAACCGGCGGAAGTGCTCCAGCCAGCCGTCGACCTCGCGTAGTGGGCGTGGGTCGACCGCGTAGAGCCGCCGGGTGCCCTCCGGCCGCACGGTGGCGAAACCGTTGTCGCGCAACACCTTGAGGTGCTGGGACACGGCGGGCTGGGAGATGCCGAATTCATCGCCGATGACAGCGCTGACCGCACCAGCGGTCTGCTCGCCACCGGCGAGCAGTTCCAGGATGCGGCGCCGGACCGGATCGCCCAGCACGTCGAAGGCGTGCACGACGACAGTTGTATCACTGACGGCTTATTTAAGCCAAGTCTGATACTCCGATGAGCTTGTCGAGCCGGATCGGCAGCTCCCGGATCCGTACGCCGGTCGCGTGGTGCACCGCGTTGGCGACCGCCGCCGCGGCGCCGACGATGCCGATCTCGCCGATGCCCTTCACCCCGGCCGGGTTCAGCTCGTCGTCGCGCTCGTCCAGCCAGTACGCCTCGATGGACTCCACGTCCGCGCAGCCGGTGATGTGGTAGGTGGCCAGGTCATGGTTGACCCAGTCGCCGTAGCGCTCGTCGAGCAGGCCCTCCTCGTGCAGCGCCATCGACAGCCCCATCGTCATGCCGCCGATGAGCTGACTGCGCGCCGTCGTCGGGTTCACCACCCGCCCCGCCGCGAAGACCCCGAGCATCCGATTCAGCCGTACCTCGCCGGTGTCCGCGTCGACCCGCACCTCGACGAACTGCGCCCCGTACGCGTACCGGGGCAGCGCGGGCTGCCCGCCCACCTCCTCGGTGGTGTCCGCCTCGGCGGTCACCTCGCCGGTCGGCGGCCCACCGTCGCGCAGCTTCTCGCGCAGCGCCTGCGCGGCCCGTATCACCGCCCAGCTCCAGCTCGCGGTCCCCATCGAACCGCCGGCCAGCGCCGCCGTCGGCAACTCGCTGTCCCCGATGCGGATCTCCACCCGCTCCGGCGGCACTCCGAGCGCGTCGGCGGCCACCTGCCAGATCGCCGTCCGGGCGCCGGTGCCGATGTCGGTGGCGTTGATCTGGACCAGGAAACTCCCGTCGGGCCGGGCGGTGGCCGTCGCAGTGGACGGCCGGGCCCGGGCCGGGTAACTGGAACCGGCCACCCCGGTCCCGACCAGCCAGCGGCCGTCGCGTCGGGACCGGGGCGACGGGTCACGGCCGGCCCAGCCGAACCGCTGTGCGCCCTCGCGTAGGCAGGCCACCAGGTTTCGGCTGGTGAACGGGCGCCCCTGGTCGGGGTCGACAGCGGTGTCGTTGCGGATGCGCAGCTCCACCGGGTCCATGCCGACGGCGATGGCCAGCTCGTCCACCGCCGACTCCAGGGCGTACGCGCCGGGGCACTCGCCGGGCGCGCGCATCCAGAACGGCGTGGGCACGTCGAGACGGACCAGCCGGTGCGTGGTGCGGCGGTGCGGTGCGGCGTACATGCTGCGGGTGTAGACGGCGGTCTGCTCGGCGAACTCCCTGATGGTCGAGGTCTGACTGATCGCGTCGTGGCAGATGGCGGTGAGCCGGCCGTCGGTGTCGGCGGCGAGGCGGACCCGCTGGATGGTGGGGGTGCGGTAGCCGACCGGCCCGAACAGTTGCTGGCGGGTCAGCGCCAGTTTGACCGGGCGGTCGACGTGCCGGGCGGCGAGGGCGGCCAGCACCACCGACGCCTTGGCGTACCCCTTGCTGCCGAAGCCGCCGCCGACGTGCTCGGCCACGACCCGGATCGACTCCGGTGGCAGCTCGAACAGCTCGGCGAGGGTGGCACGTACCGGTGTCGCGCCCTGGGTGGAGTCGTGCACCAGGAGCCGACCGTCGTGCCACTGCGCGGTGGTGGCGTGCGGTTCCATCGGGTTGTTGTGGTACGCCGGCGTGCGGTAGGTGACGTCCACCCGCACCGGGGCGGCCGCGTACCCGGCGTCGAAGTCACCCTCGGCGGTGTCCGTCGGGTAGCTGGGGTTGACGTGGTCCGGCTTGTACAGGCCGGGATGGTCGTCGGTGAGCACCGTGCTGTGTGGGCCGGTGTCGTAGTCGATGCGGACCAGTCGGGCGCCCTCGCGGGCCGCCTCCAGGCTGGTGGCCACCACCACGGCGACGTATTGCCCCCGGTAGTGCACATTCGGCTCCTGCAACAGCCGCAGCTCCGGCTGCGGGCCGGGCGCCATCCGGGGCGCGTTGCCGTGGTGCACCACGGCCAGCACGCCGGGCGAGGCCAACGCCTCCGTCGTGTCGATCCGGGTGATCCGGCCCCGCACCACCGCCGACGGCACCGCCCAGCCGTAGGTGACGCCGTCCACCGGGTACTCCACCGCGTACCGGGCCGTGCCGGTGACCTTCGCCGGGCCTTCGAGGCGGGGGTACGCCCGTCCGACCGCCCCGGCGCTCACGACGACGCCAGTTCGGTGAGCGCCCGCACAGTGATGGCCCGGGTCAGTGGCAGCTTGAAACCGTTGTGCCGTAAGGGGCGTGCCTCGGCCAGCTCCGCGTCGGCGGCCCGCGCCGCCAGCTCCGGGCTGAACGGACGACCGCGCAGCTCCTCCTCGGCCCGGTACGCCCGCCACGGCCGGTGCGCCACCGCCCCGTACGCCAGCCGCACGTCGCGGACCACGTCCCCGTCGAGGTCCAGCACCGCGGCCACCGAGCCGGCGGCGAACGCGAACGAGGCCCGGTCGCGCACCTTGAGGTACGTCGAGCGGCGCGCGGCCGGTAGGGGCGGCAGCCGCACGGCGGTGATCAGTGCCCCCTGGGCCATTGTGGTCTCCCGTTGCGGGTGGGTGCCGGGGGAGCGGTAGAAGCCGGCGATCGGGATGTCGCGGGGGCCGTCGGCCTCGTGCACCTCCACCACCGTGTCGAGGGCGGTCAGCGCGACGGCCAGGTCGGACGGGTGGGTGGCCACGCACTGCTCGGACCAGTCCAGGACCGCCAGGTCGCGGTTCTGGCCGTGCAGAGCGGCGCAACCGCTGCCCGGCTCTCGTTTGTTGCACGCCTTGCCGGTGTCCTGGAAGTAGAAGCAGCGGGTGCGCTGCAACAGGTTGCCACCGGTGGTGGCCATGTTGCGCAGCTGACCGGAGGCGGCGGCGAGCAGGGCGCGGGCCAGCACCGGGTAGTCGCGGCGTACCACCGGGTGGGCCGCGAGGTCGCTGTTGCGGACCGTCGCGCCGATCCGCAGCCCGCCGTCGGGCAGCTCCTCGACGGTGTCGAGCGGGAGCCGGGTCACGTCCACCAGCACGTCGGGGCGTTGCACCCCGAGCTTCATGAGATCCACCAGGTTGGTTCCGCCGCCCAGGTAGGCGGCCTGCGGTTCGGCCGCCAGCATGGCGACCGCCTCGGCCACGTCGGCGGGCCGGTGATAGCGGAACGCCTTCACGAGGACGCCGCCGTCTCGCGCACTGCCGCGACGATGTGCGGGTACGCGGCGCAGCGGCACAGGTTGCCGGCCATCCGCTCGCGGATCTCCGCGTCGGTCAGTTCGGCGGGCGTGTTCAGGTCGTCGGTGACAGCGCTGGGCCATCCCCGGGAGACCTCGTCGAGCATGCCGCGGGCCGAGCAGAGCTGCCCGGGGGTGCAGTAGCCGCACTGGAACGCGTCGTGCGCGATGAAGGCGGCCTGCAACGGGGACAGCTCGTCCGGCCCGGCCAGCCCTTCGACGGTCACCACCGACCGGCCGTCCACGGTGACCGCGAAGACCAGGCAGCTCTTCACCCGGCGGCCGTCGAGCAGCACGGTGCAGGAGCCGCACTGGCCGTGGTCGCAGCCCTTCTTCGCGCCGGTCAGGTCGAGGTGCTCGCGCAGCGCGTCGAGCAGGGTGGTGCGGTTGTCCAGAGTCACCGCACGGGACGCGCCGTTGACCTCGACCGTCACCCGGGACGAGTGGCGCTCGTCGATCGTCGTCGCGTTCTCCGGTCCGCCCTGCACCGGCCCAGACTAGCTTTGTCGGTATATCTCAGGGCGAATAACGCAAAGCCCTTCGTACGGGAGGTGACGACTGTGACCGCCGGACTGCTGCTCGCCGCCGGCGCCGGGCGGCGCTACGGCCGGCCGAAGGCGCTTGTCGAGCTGGACGGCGAGCCGCTGGTGCGGCGTGCGATACGGCTGCTCGGCGACGGCGGCTGCGCACCGGTGCACGTGGTGCTCGGCGCGGGCGTCGATGAGATGCCCGATCTGCCCGGCGCGGTGCCGGTCCGGCACGATCGCTGGTCCGACGGACTGGGCTCGTCGCTGCTGAAGGGCCTGGCCTCGCTGCCGGCCGCCGTGCCGGCCGCCGTCGTGGTCCTCGTCGACCAGCCGCTGCTCAGCCCGATCGCGGTGCGCCGGGTGCGCGCGGCGTACGCCGACGGCGCTGTCGTAGCGGTCGCCACCTACGCCGGCCGGCGCGGACACCCGATCCTGCTGACTCGACGAACCTGGCCGCTGCTGAGCGGGTACGCCGTCGGCGACCGGGGCGCTCGCGACCTGCTGCGCGACCGACCGGACCTGGGACGAGGACTGGGCCGGGGCCGCCGCCGACTGGGAACTGGTGCGAAAGAGTTTCCGACCACCCCGCTGACCTGCACCGTATGGCCATGATCGG
>NZ_JBEZGJ010000178.1:0-15102 GCF_040649965.1 Micromonospora sp. NPDC048843 | reverse complement strand
TACGGCTTCAGCACGATCTTGCCTCGCGCATGGTGGGACTCACTCAACTCGTGGGCGGCGGCCGCCTCTTCCAGAGAGAACACGGCCGCGACCGGATGACGGCTGGGGAGGGAGCGGCGTGCGCGTGCTCGGTGTGGACCCGGGGTTGACCCGGTGTGGAGTGGGCGTGGTCGAGGGTGTGCCCGGCCGGCCCTGCACCCTGGTCGCCTACTACGTGGTCTACACCGACCCGGCCGACGACCTGGCGTTGCGCCTGTTGCACCTGGACCGGTCGCTGAACAAGCTGGTCGCCGAGCATCAACCGGAGAGCGTTGCCGTCGAGCGGGTGTTCAGCCAGCACAACGTTCGTACCGTGATGGGCACCGCGCAGGCCAGTGGCATCGCCGTGCTGGCCGGGGCGCGGGCTGGGCTGCCCGTGCAGACGTACACCCCGAGCGAGGTGAAGGCCGCTGTGACCGGGTCCGGTCAGGCCGACAAGGCGCAGATGACGGCCATGGTGACCCGGCTGTTGCGGCTGGCCGAGCCGCCGAAGCCGGCGGACGCCGCCGACGCGCTGGCCCTGGCCATCTGCCACGTGTGGCGCGGCGGGACCCGGTCCAAGATCGCCGCCGCTGCCGACCGGGCACGACGAGGAGGAGCACGATGATCGCCAGCGTGCGCGGCACGGTGACCGCGACGGGTCCGGACCAGGCCGTGATCGAGGTCGGCGGGGTCGGGCTCGCCGTGCACTGCGCCCCGGGGACCCTCGCGGAGCTGCGGGTCGGCCAGGTCGCCCGGCTCGCCACCAGCTTGATCGTGCGGGAAGACTCGCTGACCCTCTACGGCTTCGCCGACGACGACGCCAAGTCGCTGTTCGAGCTGCTCCAGACCGCCAGTGGGGTCGGCCCGCGACTGGCCCAGGCGGTGCTGGCGGTGCACACCCCGGACGCGGTGCGCAAGGCGATCGCCAACGCCGACACGGCCGCCCTGACCCGCGTACCCGGGATCGGTAAGAAGGGCGCGGAACGCCTGGTGCTGGAGCTACGTGACCGCATCGGGCCGGTGCCGATCGGCGCCGACGGGGCGGCCGGGGTGACCCGCGGCAGCTGGCCCGACCAGGTCCGGCAGGCGTTGGTGGGGCTGGGTTGGACGGCCGGGCAGGCCGATCAGGCGGTGGCCGCGGTCGCGGAGTCGATCGAGGGTGAGACACCGCCGGTGCCGGTCCTGCTCAAGCAGGCCATCCGACTGCTGGGCCGCACGCGATGACCGCCCGGACCGTGCGATGAGCGCGAGGAGTGAGCCGGGTTTGCGAGCCCCGCAGTCGCGAATGAAGGTGGCACGATGAGCGAGACCGAGGGGCTCGTCTCGGCGTACGTCAGCGACGCCGATCGGGACGCGGAGGCCACGGTACGGCCGAAGCGGCTGGCCGAGTTCATCGCCCAGGACCGGGTACGCGACCAGCTCGACCTGTTGTTGCAGGGCGCCATGCGGCGGGGGTCGCCGCCGGATCACATCCTGCTCTCCGGCCCACCCGGGTTGGGCAAGACGAGTCTGGCCAACATCGTCGCCGCCGAGTTGGGCGCGGGCATCCGGGTGACCAGCGGCCCGGCGATCGAGCGTTCCGGTGATCTGGCGGCGATCCTGACCAGCCTCGCCGAGGGCGACGTGCTCTTCATCGACGAGATCCATCGGATCGCGCGGCCGGCCGAGGAACTGCTGTACAGCGCGATGGAGGACTTCCGGGTCGACGTGGTGGTGGGCAAGGGGCCCGGCGCGACGGCGATCCCGCTGGACGTCGAGCCGTTCACCCTGGTCGGCGCGACGACCCGCTCGGGCCTGTTGACCGGGCCGATGCGGGACCGGTTCGGCTTCGTGGCGCACCTCGACTTCTACGCCCCGGCGGATCTGGAGACGCTGCTGCACCGTTCGGCGCGGATCCTGGGCGTGCCGATCACTCCGGAGGGCGCTACCGAGATCGCCGGTCGGTCCCGGGGCACGCCGCGGATCGCGAACCGGCTGCTGCGCCGGGTCCGCGACTACGCCGAGGTTCGGGCGGACGGGGTGGTCGATCTCGACACCGCCCGCGCGGCCCTGATCGTGTACGACGTGGACGCGCTCGGCCTGGACCGGTTGGACCGGGCGGTGTTGACCGCGTTGGTCGACTCGTTCCGAGGCGGTCCGGTCGGGTTGTCCACCCTCGCCGTGGCGGTGGGGGAGCAGCCGGACACTGTCGAGGAGGTCTGTGAGCCGTTCCTGGTGCGGGCCGGGCTGTTGGCCCGTACGCCCAGGGGTCGGGTGGCGACCGAGGCCGCTTGGCGGCATCTGGGGCGCACGCCGCCGAATGGTACATTTGGTGTGGATAGTCCACCTGTGCCCGACTTGTTCTCCTTGGATGTCGATCAGCCGTGATGTGAACGTGATCTGTGCCGCATTCGGCGTTCCCAGGTGCAGGGTTTAGACTTCGCCGCGGTCTGTACAGGACGTGAGAATCCGCCTCCGCTCCGGCACCCCGGTGCCGGGCAGGTGGCCAATGGGAAGGTCAGTAACCGTGCAATTGGCAGCAGCGGGTGGCGGGGCCGGCGGTATCACGCCGATCCTGATGATCGCCCTGCTCTTCGGTGTCATGTACTTCATGATGATCCGGCCCCAGCAGAAGCGCCGCAAAGAGGCGGAGGCGATGCAGTCCAACCTCGGCCCCGGCGACGAGGTCGTGACCATCGGCGGGCTCTACGGCACTGTCACCGGCATCGAGGACGACACCGTCCTGATCGAGGTCGCCCCGGGCGTGCAGACCCGGTACGCCCGCCCGGCCATCGCACGGGTGGTCACCCGCGCGGAGCTGCCGAGCGAGCCGGTCACCGAGGACGCGGACACCGTCAAGGACTGACCCCTCCCCTCGGGAGCGGCGATTGCGGCGTACGGCCGGTCGGCCGGCTTCCGGGTCGTCGCGCCCGAACGGGGCAGCGGGCGAGACGTGAAAACTGGATAGTTGGGTCGACGCCGGGCGTCGGCACGTTCCCGTGACCGTCGGCGTTCCGCGCCGGGGTGCCCGGTCCTCGTGTCGGCATTCCGTCGGCTCAAGGCAGACCCGTCGGGCGGGACCCCCGGCCCGACACCGCCGCCGCTGCGACAGCGGCGCGACCGTACAGGGAGACAGGACAGCCGTGGCACCACCTCAGGGACAGATGCGCCCCGGGCGGCAGCTCGCCGTGCTCGGGTTCATCTTCGTGGTCCTCTATCTTTTGGTGTTCTTCGCCGGCGCCAGCGGCAGCTGGAAGGACCGGCTCGAGCCCAAGCTCGGCCTGGACCTCATCGGCGGCACGCGGGTGACGCTGGAGGCGACCAACAGCGTCGACGGCAAGCCCCCGACGGCGGAGAACCTCGAGGAGGCCCGCGAGATCATCGAGAGCCGGGTCAACGCGTTCGGCGTGGCCGAGGCCGAGGTGGTCACCGAGGGCAACCGCAACATCGTCATCTCCCTGCCCGGTGAGAACCGGAACCTGGACGACGTGGGCGAAGCGGCTGAGCTGCGCTTCCGCAAGGTGCTCAAGGGCGCCGACGGCAGTGGGACGGCTGCCGTGCCGCCCGCCGCCACGCCGGCCCCGTCCGGTAGCGCCGCCCCGACCGGCAGCGCGACCCCGACCCCGACGGGCAGCGCCTCGCCGAAGGTGACCTCGTCGCCCAGCGGCGGTCAGGGCGGCATGGCCCCGGCGTCGCCCAGCGCCACGCCGACCCCCTCCGCGTCCGCCACGGCCTCGCCGAGCGCCGCCGCGCCCAGCGCCAGCGCCGAGCCGGTGCCGGCCAGCGTCGAGGAGCAGCGCAAGGCCATCGAGCAGAAGGTCGGCGCCGCCGCGTGGCAGGCCGCCAACGGGTTGCAGGCCCCGGCCGACCTGACCGCCGACCCGTCGCTGGCCGAGAAGCTCAAGCCGTTCGGCACGCTGTCTCCGCAGGAAGTCGCGGTGCTGCCGGCGCAGATGCAGTTCAACGTGCCGACGATCGGCTGCACGCAGCTCGACCAGCGCCCCCCGGCGTCGATCTCCGACCCGAAGCAGCAGGTGGTCTCCTGCGAGGACGGCGCATCCAAGTATCTGCTCGACCAGGCCAAGGTCGAGGGCACCGACGTGTCCGACGCCGACGCGGTGCTCGACCAGACCAACGCCTGGGTGGTCAGCCTGGACTTCACCGGCGACGGCCAGGGCAAGTGGACCTCGCTGACCCGTGAGGCGTTCAACAACGAGGGCCAGGCCTGCGACGCGACAGCGCTGGGCCAGGACGGCAAGTGCCGGGTGGCCGTCGTACTGGACAACAAGATCGTCTCCTCCCCGGAGATCCAGGGCGTGCTGACCGGCAACTCCCAGATCACCGGCACCTTCACCCAGAAGGACGCCAGCACCCTCGCCGGTCAGCTCCGCTACGGCGCGCTGCCGGTGACGTTCGAGCAGCAGGAGGCGCAGAACGTCACCGCCACGCTGGGTGCCAGCCACCTGCGCGCGGGTCTGCTCGCGGCCGGCATCGGCATGCTGCTGGTCATCATCTACGCGTTCTTCTACTACCGGCTGCTCGGCTCGGTGATCTTCCTGAGCCTCATCCTCTCCGCGCTGCTGGTCTTCGGCGCGCTGGTGGTGCTCGGCCGGCAGATCGGCTTCACGCTCACCCTCGCCGGCATCGCCGGAATGATCGTCTCGCTCGGTGTGGCGGCGGACTCGTTCGTCATCTACTTCGAACGACTGAAAGACGAGATCCGGGAGGGGCGCAGCCCGCGTAGCGCGGTGCCCCGGGCCTGGATCCGGGCCCGTCGGACGATCATCTCGGCCAACGCGATCACCCTGCTCTCCGCTGTGGTGCTCTACGTGGTCTCGGTCGGAACGGTAAAGGGCTTCGCGTTCGCGCTGGGCCTGGCCACAGTGCTGGACCTGGTCGTGGTCTTCCTCTTCCGGCACCCGATCATGACGATGTTCGCCCGGACCCAGGCGTTCCTGTCCCCGCGGGTCAGCGGTCTGGGCCGGGCACTGCCGGCCCGCAACCAGCCGACTCAGCCCCGCAACCCGCGCGCCAAGGAGGCCTGAGATGGCTGAAAACGGTCTGGCGAGCCGCCTCTACAACGGCGAAGCCGGTCTCAACATCGTCGGTCGGCGCAAACTCTGGTTCGGCGTCGCCGGCGTCCTGGTCCTGATCGCGATCCTCAGCTTCTCGATCCGTGGGTTCAGCCTGGGCATCGAGTTCGCCGGCGGTAACTCGTTCCAGGTGCCGGCCAGCGTCGGCACCCTCGACGACGCCGAGCGGGAGGTCAACTCGGCCCTCGCCGCCGCGAACACCGGCGTTGAGGTGGCCACGACGCAGAAGGTCGGCGGCCCGGGCGGCGACTCCTACGAGCTGCGCACGCCGCAGCTCACCGCCGAGCAGGCCACCGCTGTCAAGGCCCAGATCGCCGAGGACCTCGGCATCAGCGCCGACCAGATCAGCGACAACCAGGTCAGTGAGGCCTGGGGCAGCCAGGTGACCGAGCGGGCCGTACTCGGTCTGGTCATCTTCATCGCGCTGGTGATGGTCTACCTGATCCTGCGCTTCGAGTGGCGGATGGCAGTGGCCGCTGTCGCCTCGCTGATCACCAACCTGATCCTCACCGCCGGCATCTACTCGCTTGTCGGCTTCGAGGTCACCCCGTCGACGATCATCGGCTTCCTCACCATCCTGGGCTTCGCGCTCTACGACGTGGTGGTGGTCTTCGACAAGGTCCAGGAGAACACCCGAGGCATCACCGCCAACAACAACCAGACGTACGCCGAGGCGTCCAACCTGGCCATCAACCAGAGCCTGATGCGGTCGTTGAACACCTCGGTGGTCGCCCTGCTGCCGGTCGGTGGTCTGCTCTTCATCGGTGCCGGCCTGCTCGGCGCCGGCACGCTGAAGGACCTCGGTCTGGTGCTGTTCGTCGGTATGGCGGTGGCGTTCCTGACCTCCATCCTGGTGGCCACCCCGCTGCTGGCGCTGTTGAAGAACTACGACCCGCGGATCCAGGCGCACAACAAGCGCGTCCTGACCCGGCGGGGCGCTGTCGGCCGCGGCGAGGTCACCGGTAAGGGCGCTGCCGCGAGCCCGGTGACCCAGGCCGACGCGACCGACGAGCCGGTCGATCAGGACGCCGCCGCGCTGGCCGGTGCCGCCCCCAAGGTGGGCGCTCGGCCGGCGGGCAAGCGGCCCACCGGCGCCCGGGGCGGTCGTCCGGGTGGCGGCGGCAACCGGCCGGGTGGCGCCAAGCGGCGCTGACCCGACAGGAAACACCCGAACGGCGTCCGGCATGCTGTTGCCGGACGCCGTTCGTCGTCGAAGGAGAGCGAAACAGCCGTGACGGAGACCCACAGCACCGCAGCGCGCGGGGACAGTGGCCCGGAGGTCGCCCGACTGGTCGCCAGTCGGGTGCTGGACGTGCCCGACTTCCCCAAGCCCGGCGTCATGTTCAAGGACCTGATGCCACTGTTCGCCGACGGCAAGGTCTTCCGCGAGGTGATCGACGGGATCGTCGCGTACCACGGGCGGGACGCCTTCGACGTGGTGGTCGGCATCGAGGCGCGCGGCTTCGTCGTGGCGGCGGCCATCGCGTACGCGACAGGGGTGGGCGTGGTGCCGGTACGTAAGGCCGGCAAGCTGCCCCGCCCGGCGCACTCGGTCTCCTACGAGCTGGAGTACGGCGAGGCCACCCTCGAAGTGCACGAGGACGCCTTCACCGCCGGGCACCGGGTGCTGGTGGTCGACGACGTGCTGGCTACCGGTGGCACCGCCGAGGCGACGCTGGACCTGGTCGAGCGGGCCGGCGGCACCGTCAGCGGCTTCACTGTGCTGCTGGAGCTCGGCTTCCTGGGTGGGCGCGAGCGACTGGCGCCGCGTCCCGTCCACGCCCTGTTGACCGTTTGAGCCGGTCGATACTCTGCTGACCGTTTGATCCCGGACCCGTCGGATGGACCCGGCGCCGACCGTCCGGCGGAGCGGCAGGGGACCGTCCGTGCGGGTAGCATTGCCCTTTGCTGACGCCGGCGGTATCCCGTCCGGCGAGCGAGACCAGGTCGGCCGATCTTCGGCCGGCGTGTTTCCGGCGAGCGGTGAGGAGGCCGGTGTCCCACGATGTCGTCCCTCCGGCGGAGGGCACGGTGCACCCGACAGGCGACGCTGACGGCTCGGTGACCGACCGGACAGGCGACGCGCCGGCCCGGGTGACGGGCACCGGCAACGGCTCCGGCCGGGCTCCCGGCGAGAGCGCGGTGCTGCCGACCAGTGGCCCGCCGAGCGTCGAGGCGTCCCCCGGCGCCGATGGCGTCGTGGTGCCGTTCCCGACCGACGCCGGCGTCGACCCGTCGCCCAGCGGTGGCTTCGGGCTGTCCAACGCGCCCACCGGTCGACGGGTCCGGGCCCGGCTGGCCCGGTTCAACGCGCCCTGGCAGACCTCCCAGGTCAGCGAGGTGCTGGAACCGCTCATCGCCAGCCACCGGGACAACCACCCCAAGGCGGACGCCCGGCTGCTCCAGCGCGCGTTCGACACGGCCGCGCGATGGCACTCCGGGCAGTACCGCAAGTCCGGTGACCCCTACATCACCCACCCCTTGGCCGTGGCGACGATCCTCGGCAACCTGGGGATGGACACCACAACGCTGGTCGCCGCGCTGCTGCACGACACCATCGAGGACACCGAGTACACCCTCGACCAGATGCGCGCCGACTTCGGTGGCGAGGTCGCCCTGCTGGTCGACGGCGTCACCAAGCTCGACAAGGTCAAGCTGGGCGACGCGGCCAAGGCCGAGACGATCCGCAAGATGGTCGTGGCCATGGCCAAGGACCCGCGGGTGCTGGTGATCAAGCTGGCCGACCGGTTGCACAACATGCGCACCCTGACCTTCCTGCCCCGCCCCAAGCAGGAGCAGAAGGCCAAGGAGACGCTGGAGATCCTGGCGCCGTTGGCGCACCGGCTCGGTATGAACACGATCAAGTGGGAGCTGGAGGACCTGTCCTTCGGCACGCTCTTCCCGAAGCGCTATGAGGAGATCAACCGGCTGATCGGGGAGCACCAGCCGCAGCGCGAGGCGTTGCTGCGGCAGGTGACGCAGAAGGTGCAGACCGACCTGAAGGCCGCCAAGATCAAGGCGGAGACCACCGGGCGGCCGAAGCACCTCTACTCGATCTACCAGAAGATGATCGTGCGGGGTCGCGACTTCAACGACATCTACGACCTGGTCGGTGTGCGGATCCTGGTCGACACGGTTCGGGACTGCTACGCGGCGCTGGGGGTCATCCACGCCAACTGGCAGCCGGTGCCGGGCCGGTTCAAGGACTACATCGCGATGCCCAAGTTCAACATGTACCAGTCGTTGCACACGACTGTCATCGGGCCCACCGGCAAGCCGGTGGAGATGCAGATCCGCACGTACGCGATGCACCGCACCGCGGAGTTCGGCATCGCCGCGCACTGGAAGTACAAGGAGCACAAGGGCACCCAGATCGTCGGCCCGCCCGCGCACATCGACGAGATGACCTGGCTGCGGCAGTTGCTCGACTGGCAGCGTGAGGCGGCCGACCCGAGCGAGTTCCTGGACGCGCTGCGCTTCGACCTGTCCAGCCAGGAGGTGTACGTCTTCACCCCGAAGGGTGACGTCATCCCGCTGCCGACCGGGTCGACACCTGTGGACTTCGCGTACGCGGTGCACACCGAGGTGGGGCACAAGTGCATCGGGGCGCGGGTCAACGGCAAGCTGGTGCCCCTGGAGTCGACGCTGTCCAACGGCGACGTGATCGAGATCTTCACGTCGAAGTCCGAGACGGCCGGCCCGACACAGGACTGGCTGGGCTTCGTCAAGAGCCCGCGCGCCCGGACGAAGATCCGGCAGTACTTCAACAAGGAGCGGCGCGAGGAGGCGATCGAGGCCGGCAAGGACGCGATCGTCAAGGCGATGCGCAAGCAGGGCATGCCCCTGCAGCGGATGCTCACCTCCGACGCGCTGATGTCGATCGCCCGCGACCTGCACCTGGCCGACGTGGCCTCGCTCTACGCGGCGGTCGGCGACAGCCAGGTCTCCGCCCAGTCGGTGGTGCAGAAGCTGATGGCCGCGTACGGCGGCGAGGAGGGCGCGGCGGAGGACATCGCCGAGACCGCCGTCGCCACCCGACCGCCGCGCAGCCGGCAGAGCAGCAGCGACCCGGGCGTGGTGGTCCGGGGCGTCAGCGACGTCTGGATCAAGCTGGCCCGCTGCTGCACACCGGTCCCACCGGACTCGGTTTTCGGCTTCGTCACCCGCTCCGGCGGGGTGAGCGTGCACCGCGACGACTGCGCCAACGCCGAGGACCTGCGCGCGCAGAGCGAGCGGGTCGTCGAGGTGAGTTGGAAGCTCACCTCCGCCTCGACGTTCCTGGTCGCCATCCAGGTCGAGGCCCTGGACCGGCACAAGCTGCTGGCCGACGTCACCCGGGTGCTCTCCGACGAGCGGGTCAACATCCTCTCCGCCACAGTCACCACCACCCGTGACCGGGTGGCGGTGAGCCGGTTCAGCTTCGAGATGGCCGACCCGAAGCACCTCGGCCACCTGCTGGCCACTGTTCGCAAGGTCGACGGCGTCTTCGACGCCTACCGGGTCACCTCCGGGGCCTGACGCCCCACCGGGTCAGTTCCGCGGCTCGACGCGTACCCCGAGAACGCGACAGCGCCCGCCGGCTCAGCCGGCGGGCGCTTCGTCGTGCGCGCGGGGGGTCAGCCCTGCGGGTTGCTCATCGTGAGGTCCTTGATGATGACCTCCTTCTTCGGGTGGCCGCCGCCGGCCTGCTGGGCGAACGCCCCGTCGTCGCCGGCCTTGGCCACGTCCTTGACCAGGTCCAGGCCGCCGGTGATGGTGCCCAGCACCGTGTACGCCGGGTCCAGCGGAGAGTCGCCGTAGACGATGAAGAACTGGCTGCCGGTGCTGCCCGGCTGGCCGGAGTTGGCCATCGCGATGACACCCTCCGGGTACGGCGGGCGCTTGTCGGTGGGCAGGTTCTCCTCGGGCAGGCGGTAGCTCGGGCCGCCCTGGCCGTCGGTGGGGCGCCAGCCGTTGCCGGTGGCGCTGGGGTCACCGCACTGCAACACCTTGATGCCCTCGGTCACCAAGCGGTGGCACTTGCTGTTGTCGAAGAAGTTCTTCTCCGCGAGGTGGGTGAAGCTGCCCGCCGTGCACGGCACCAGCGACCTGTCGACCTTGGCCGTGATCGGACCGAGGTTGGTGTCGATCGTCATGGTCTGGACGCCCTTGGCGGACTGCTGGTTGCTCGGTGACCCCACGTCCTTGATCTGTGGGGGCCGCTGCTCGGTGGGCACCGCGTTGTACACGCACTCGGCCGCGCCCGCCGCCGGCGCGGCGGTGTCGCTCTTGTCGTCGTCGTCGCCGCCGAGGCTCACCGCCAGCCAGACGGTGCCGGCGACCACGAGCACCAGCGCGGCAGCCGCGCTGACGATAGCCGTCGTCTGCCGGCGCTTGCGGGCCTTGGCCGCGCGCTCGGCCATCTCCTTCTCGAGCCGGGCGCGTGCCGCCGCGCGCTGCCGCTCTCTGGTGGACGTCACGCCTGGATCCTCCTGGCTGTCTGCTGCTGGGTGCCGCTTGGGTGGGTGGTGGCGTCCGGTCAGCCGGCGCTCGGGCTGCTGGCCGGGGTGCCGGAGGCCGAGGGAGCCGGTGCCGCACCGGTGACCGGCTCACCGACCGTGAGGCTCTGGATCGTCACATCGGTGCTGGGCTTGATCTTCGCCCCGGTCCCATTGTCCACGGTCGGGAGGGCGCCGATCTTCTCCACCACGTCCAGCCCGCCGGTCACCCGGCCGATGACCGGGTACTTCGGGTCGGCGGTGGTGAAGTCCTTGAAGAAGATCAGGAACTGGCTGCCGTTGCTGCCCGGCGGGTTGGAGACCATCGTCACCGTGCCCTTCGGGTACGTCGGCGGCTGGCCGGGGGCCGGACTGGCCGACGGCGACGCCGACGGAACGGTCGGCAACTCCTCGTCGTAGAACGAGTAGGTCGGCCCACCGAGACCCGTGCCGCTGGGGTCGCCGCAGCGCAGCGCGCCCTCGGCGGTGATCTCGTGGCACTTGGTGTTGTCGTAGAACGACCGGCTCGCCAGGTGGGCGATGCTCGCCGCCGCGCACGGGGAGTTGGTCAGGTTCAGTTCCGTGGTGATCGGCGCGCCCTGGTTGGTGGTCACCGTCATCGCCCGGGTGCCGTCGGTGGGCAGATCCTTGGTGGCCGGCGTGCCGACGTCCTTGAGGTTGGTGTTTGCCGTCGCGTCCTGCGGCGTCCAGAGGCAGGTGTCCTCCGCGGCCGTGTTCTGCTTCGGGTCGGAGTCGAACGCCCCGAGCGCCCAGGCTGAGCCGGCCACTACCAACACGAGGATCAGAGCGGCGCCAACTCCGGCCTGGATCTGCCGTCGGCGCCGCGTCGAGGCGGCCCGGCGAGCCAACTGCCGGTCGAGCTTGGCCCGCGCCAGTTTGCGCTGCCGGTCCCTGCTGGAAGCCACCCGTGCTCCCCTTTCCTCTACCTGGTCGTCGCCGGCGGCCGGTCGCCCCGGCCCGTCCGGGCGTCACGTGTGCCGCGCCACACGCCCGCCAGAGTGTACGGCTAGTCACTGAGAATGTGGTGTACGAGGTCCACCCCGTCCCGAGCAGCGCTTATCGGAGGTTGTCACTGTGCCCTGCGGGACCCGTGGGACGGACGCGGCAAACTCGCTCGGCGCGCCCGTTAGGCTGCTGTGCAGGACGACAGCTGCTCGACGGAAAGGACAGCGCCCGTGCTCGTGGCCGGCTTTCCCGCGGACGCCTTCGGCACCAACTGCTACGTGGTTGCCACCGCGCCGGGGGAGCAGTGCGTGGTGGTCGACCCCGGCATCGGGGTGCTCGACCAGCTCGACGCGCTGCTCGCCGAGCACCGCCTGCATCCGGCCGCCGTGCTGCTCACCCACGGCCACCTCGACCACACCTTCTCGGTAGCGCCGGTCTGCGGCGCGCGCGGCATCAGCGCGTACGTGCACCCCGGTGACCGGGAGATGCTGGCCGACCCGTCCAAGGGCCTCTCGACGGACCTGACGTCGCTCTTCGGCGGCCGGTTGAGCTACACCGAGCCGGAGGACGTGGCGGAGTTGACCGACGGCGCCACCCTCACGCTCGCCGGCCTGGAGATCGCCGTCGACCATGCCCCGGGCCATACCGGCGGGTCGGTGCTGTTCCGACTGCCGGGCGCCGGGTCGAGCTGGGAGGCTGACGAGTTGTGCCTCTCCGGTGACGTCCTCTTCGCCGGGTCGATCGGCCGCACCGACCTGCCGGGCGGGAGCATGCCGGCCATGCTCACCAGCCTGCGCGACAAGATTCTTCCGCTGGCCGACGACACCGTCGTGCTGCCCGGCCACGGCCCCAGCACCACCATCGGCCGCGAGCGCGCCAGCAACCCGTACCTCATCGAGGTGGCTGGCACGTCGCCGGCCGCTCCCACCCGGGGCCTCTAGATCTTCTGTCCGCGCCGCGCGCGGACCCACGACACCACCGCGCCACCGGCGCGGAACCGCAAGGAGTACGCCGATGAGCAAGCCCACGCCCATCTCCGGCTTCCCGGAGTGGACCCCCGGCCAGCGGATGATCGAGCAGTTCGTGCTCGACAAGATCCGGGCCACCTTCGAGCTGTACGGCTTCGCGCCGTTGGAGACCCGCGCCGTGGAGCCGCTGGACCAGCTGCTGCGCAAGGGCGAGACCTCGAAGGAGGTCTACGTGATCCGGCGGCTGCACGCCGACGCCGAGGGTGCCGGTGGTGACGACCAGCTCGGCCTGCACTTCGACCTGACAGTGCCGTTCGCCCGGTACGTGTTGGAGAACGCCGGCAAGCTGAGCTTCCCGTTCCGCCGCTACCAGATCCAGAAGGTGTGGCGGGGCGAGCGGCCGCAGGAGGGCCGTTACCGGGAGTTCGTCCAGGCCGACATCGACATCGTCGACCGGGACACCCTGGCCGCGCACCACGAGGCGGAGATGCCGCTGGTCATCGGGGACGCACTGCGCTCGTTGCCGATCCCACCGGTGACGATCCAGGTCAACAACCGCAAGATCTGCGAGGGCTTCTACCGGGGCATCGGGCTGACCGACCCGGAGGCGGCGCTGCGGGCCGTCGACAAGCTCGACAAGATCGGCCCGGCGAAGGTGGCCGAGCTGCTGGCCCAGACCGCCGGGGCGAGCGAGGCGCAGGCCAAGGCGTGCCTGGCGTTGGCCGAGATCTCCGCCCCGGACGCCTCGTTCGCCGACGCCGTCCGGGCGCTCGGGGTGAGCGACCCGCTGCTCGACGAGGGCATCGAGGAACTGGTCCGGGTGGTGGACACCGCCGCGGAGCACTCGCCCGGCCTCTGCGTGGCGGACCTGCGCATCGCCCGTGGGCTGGATTACTACACGGGCACCGTCTACGAGACCCAACTGCGCGGCTACGAGCGCTTCGGCTCGATCTGCTCCGGCGGCCGGTACGACAACCTGGCCAGCGCCGGCGCCGTCTCGTACCCGGGGGTGGGGATCTCGATCGGCGTGACCCGGCTGCTCGGGCTGCTCTTCGGGGCGGGGGAGCTGTCGGTCTCGCGGGAGGTGCCGACCGCCGTGCTCGTCGCGGTGACCAGCGAGGAGCACCGCACTGCCAGCAACCGGGTGGCCGAGGCGCTGCGGCGGCGCGGGGTGCCGACCGAGGTGTCGCCGAGCGCGGCGAAGTTCGGCAAGCAGATCCGCTACGCCGAGCGGCGCGGCATCCCGTACGTCTGGTTCCCCGGTGCCGACGGAGCGCCGGACGAGGTGAAGGACATCCGCTCCGGTGAGCAGGTCACGGCCGGTGCGGGGGAGTGGACGCCACCCCTGGGAGACCTCAAACCCACTGTCGGTTGAGTGTCCCCACTGGCGCTGACGGCCGCGGGGACCTACGGTAGCGTAAGTTACGCCACCGTAGGGAGTTTCTCGTGACCGTCAGCACCACAGTGAGCCAGACCGCGCTGCTCGTCGAGTTGGAGCCGGTTGTCGCACGCAACCTGGACCGCCACCTCTCGCTCGCCAAGGAGTGGTTCCCGCACGAGTACGTGCCGTGGAGCGAGGGGCGGACCTTCGACGGGCCGCTCGGCGGCGAGGCGTGGTCACCGACCGACTCCACCATCCCGGACGTGGCCCGCACCGCGCTGATCGTGAACCTGCTGACCGAGGACAACCTGCCCTCGTACCACCACGAGATCGCCACCCTGTTCGGTCGCGACGGCGCGTGGGGCACCTGGGTGCACCGGTGGACCGCCGAGGAGGGTCGGCACGGCGTCGCGATCCGCGACTACCTGACCGTCAGCCGGGCGGTCGACCCGGTGGCGTTGGAGCGGGCCCGGATGACGCACATGTCGGAGGGCTACACCAACGCCCACGGCGACGAGGTGCTGCACTCGCTGGCGTACGTCTCGTTCCAGGAGCTGGCCACCCGGATCTCGCACCGCAACACCGGCAAGGCCACCGGCGACCCCACCTGCGAGGCGCTGCTGGCCCGGGTGGCCGCCGACGAGAACCTGCACATGGTCTTCTACCGCAACCTGCTCGCGGCCGCGTTCGAGCTGGCTCCGAGCCAGGCCATGCGGGCCGTCGCCGACGTGGTGGCCGACTTCCAGATGCCCGGCAGCGGCATCGACGGGTTCGCCCGCAAGTCGGTGGCGATCGCCCTGGCCGGCATCTACGACCTGCGCCAGCACCGCGACGAGGTGCTGCAGCCGGTGCTGCGTCAGTGGGACGTCTTCAACGTGACCGGCCTCAACGCCGACGGTGAGGCCGCCCGTGAGCAGCTCGCCGCCCAAATGGAGAACCTGGACCGCGCCGCGAGCCGCTTCGAGGAGAAGCGCGACGCCCGAGCCGCCCGCCTAGCCCTCCGCTAAACCCCACCCCACCCCCTGCCCCCACCCCACCCACCCACCCCACCCACCCACCTTGCTCGCGTTGATCAAGAGGTTTCGGTCACCGGAGGCCGGTTTCCTGACGCAAACCTCTTGATCACCGCAGCGAGGGCGGGGTGTGGGAGGGAGGGGGGAGGGGGGATTGGGGGGGGTTTGGGGGCGGGGTTAGGGGAGGGGGAGGGGGAGCAGGAG
>NZ_JBEZGJ010000177.1:0-15216 GCF_040649965.1 Micromonospora sp. NPDC048843 | reverse complement strand
CCGACGACGCGGTGGGCTGGACGTCCAGGTCCGGCCCGAACTCGAGGATGACGGACCGGGGTGGGTCCACGGTGCCGGTCGCGTCGGTCGGCGGCCCGCCCGGTCCGAATGCCCCACCCGCTCCGCCGGGAGCGCCGGCGCCGGTCGGGTCGGCGGAGCCGCGCCACCGGGAGCCGGGCCCCGGCCCCCACGATCCGCCGCCGACCGGGTAGCTGGTCGTCACCGCGCCCCCTCAGCCGTCGAGCCGGTAGTGCAGCAGGACGACAAGGTCGGTCAGGCCGTCCGGGTCGGCCGCCACCGTGACCGGGGTGCCGAGAACCAGCGGATCGGACTGACCCACGCACTGCCGCAGGTCAGCGTCCCGGTTCAACGTCACCGGGTCACCGGCCACCGTGAGGTCGTACGTCCCGGGATCACCGTCCACCCGGGCGTACCAGGTCACCTGGTCCACCACCGGCTGGTGCTCGCGGGCGAGGTACGGCAGGTGCTCCGGCCCGATGGTCAGCTCGGTGCTCTGCTGCTGGGTGAGCTGCCACCACTCGTCCGGGAAGTGGTGGCGCAGGCTGTATGCCTGGTACAGCCCCGTCCGGCCAGCGTCGACAAGCATCTCGTTGAGCATCTCCCGCAGGGAGTCCTCGACCACGCCGCGCAGCGTCGAGCCGCCGTCGCGGGCCGTGTACCGCAGGTGCAGGATGATGTCGCTGATGCTGTCGTAGTCGAACTGGCGGACCGCCGTCGGCAGTTCCAGCCGCCAGGTGCCGATCGCGCCCTTGCCCTCGAACGGCAGGTAGCGGTCGTCGGCGAAGTTCAGCTCGAACATGCCGCTGTCGCTGAGGCCGCTGCTGGTAGCGATCGACTCGATGCCGCCCACGTTGTACGCGAACCGCTCGTCGCCGGGTGTCTCGGCGTACTTCTCCTTGGCGCTGGTGGCGCTCTGCCGGGCCGCGGTGGTGGTCCGGTACCGGTTGCCGATCAGGGAGAGCTTCGCTGTGACCGGGGTGTAGGGGCCGGCCACGCACGGGATGGACAGGCTGACAGTGCGGAGCCGGCGGAAGTAGTGCCCGGGGTGGTCCAGGTCGAACAGCGCCTCCGGCACGTTTACCACGCAACTGCCGGTGGCCCGCAGCTCGATCAACGCCGCCGGGTCGAGCTGTGCCAGCGAGACGTGCCGGGTCAGCTCGCGCTCGCGGCTGTGCCGGTCGAGGTAGGCCACCTCCATCCGCTTCAGGTCGTGGCGCAGCGCGTCCGCCACCGTCAGCCCCTTGCGCAGGCTGTCCCAGTAGCCGGGTTGCAGGAAGGTGGCCTCGCTGCCCAGCTCGTGGGCGAAGCACCGCTCGGCCTTCTTCGCCACGTCGAAGGCGAGCTGGTACGCCCCGAAGTAGACGGAGCTGGCTCGGCTGACCATCCACTGGTACAGCTCGGTGTTTGTGTACTTGCCGCGCAGGTATTCCTCGGTGGCGAGGGCGTTGTCGGCTTCCCGGTCGTGCGCCGCCAGCTCGTCGGTGAGCATAGCCACGTGCAGCCGCCCGGTGAGGAGCTGCTGGTCGAGCTGGGTCAGTTCGAGACCGGCCAGCGCGGCCTGGTGTTCCCAGTCGTCCATCCGGCGGCGGTAGCCGCCCTGGTTGGCTGCCATCCCGGCGGCCTTGTCCAGGGCTCGGGCGATCGCCTCCAGGGTCATCACCGCCGAGTCGGCGGCGGCACCGGCCTTGTCCCCGCCGAGAGTGAGGGTCACGGTGGGCGAGCCACCGAAGCCGGCGCCGCCTGCGGTGAAGTTGGGAATCAGCTTCAGCCCGCCGGACAGGATGTAGCCCACAGCGATCGCGGTCTCGCCGAGCAGCGACACCCCGGACAACGTGGTGGCGGTGATCTCCCAGGCGTTCATGTACGGCCGGCCGGCGTAGTAGCGTTGCCGCTCCTCCACCACCTTGCGGCTCAGTTCCAGCGCCGCGACGTTGCCCTCGGCCTCCGCGATGGTGGCGAGCTTGACCGCCCGTACCGCGTCGAGCAGGGCGATCTCCTGGCCGGCGCGCAGCCTGGCGAGTTGCTCGGCGTCCCGCTTCTCCATTGCGGCGAGCAGCCCGCCGCCCAGCTCACCGACGTACCCGACGAGTTCGGTGGCCTTCTGGGCCAGCACCCGGAACCGGTAGTTCGGCAGCGGCGCGCCGAGCCCGGCCAGGAACGATGAGACGGACATGCCGGCGGCGGCGGCCCGGACCAACGCTCCCGGATCGATCGGCGGCGAGAACAGGGCGAGCATGCTCTCCACCCCGTCGATGTTCTGGCAGTTGCGGATCTTGAACAGCCGATCGGCGATCAGATCCCACAGCCGGAGCATCTCCTCGTTGGGCGGGACGCAGAAGTACAGCGCCGAGTAGCTCAATGGGCTGGGCAGTTCCGCCCCGCCGTGCGGCAGCAGGTCCAGGTCGGGGATCAGGTTCTCCAGGTCCAGCAGCGCGTTGCCGAACAGGTCCACAGTGGCCTGGAGCTGGTTCACGGTGGCCGGAGCCGGACTGACCAGCGGCGGCACCACGCTCGGCTTCGGCCCGAGCAGTTTGTCGGCCAGGATGTAGAGCTGGGTGGCCTGGGTGACGGACTCCCGGGTGAACTGCCGGAACAACTGGTCGCCCCAGTCGACCAGGTTCTTGATGTAGCTGACCACCACGGCGAGCTGGTAGGCGACCGGCCGGCTGCGAGCCACCACGTGCGGGTTGAACGGCTTCGCCCGCCACTGCTCCACGGCGAACTTCAGGTCGGTGATGCTGGCCCCCGACGGGTCGGCCGCTATCGCCGTGAGAATGTCGCCGATCCGCTGGTCGAGCAGCTCGGGCACTCCGGTCTGGAAGAACGGCTTGGTGACCCAGTACTTCTGCGGAGCGGCGGCACCGTCGGCGGTGCCGACCGGGTTGAAGATGTGGTGGAACCAGTTGCGCGCCTCGGCGAACCGCTGGTCCCGGTTGAGCCGCAGCGCGATGTCGAACGGGAGGTGGTAGAACAGCTCCCAGTTGTAGCCCGCGTACGCGCCGTCCGCGGCGAAGTCCAGGTCCTCCACCGGGTACGGCGACACGACCACCGGCGCCGGCTGGTAGGTGGCGGCGAAGTCGAACCCCGTGTTGGTGAGCTGGGTGGTCCGACTCAGCAACGCCGGCACGCCCGAGCGGTAGACAGTGGCCCGTAGGAAACACAGCAGCGGGTGGTAGAAGTTCGCGAACCGCACCCCGTACGACAGGGTGCCGTAGACCTCGAACTCGGCGATCAGCCGGTGGTACTCCGCGTCCTCGGTCATCGCCTGCACGGCGGCCGCGAGGTCGTGCGCCGGGTCCTCGGCGTATCGGCGCAGGTATTCGGTGAGCAGCGCCAACACGTCGCGGGCGAACTCGTCCACGTCGCTGTACGTCTTCTCGATCCGGTCCGCCGGGTCCTCGGCACGCCGGTCGTAGAAGCCCGGGATGATCACGTAGCCACGGTCGTAGTCGCCGTAGAAGTACGGCATCAGGGTGCCCAGTGGCAGTACCGGCCGGCGGTCGTGGGTGCCTCGGACGCTCTGCGCCAGTCCCAGCAGCATGATGATCCAGTCCAGCAACGACATCTGCATGGGGTACGTCACCCGGAACCGGCCGGGCGTCTGCGCCACCAGCGTCTGGAACGCGCCCATCAGCGGGGTGCTGATCGCCAGGTCGTTCTGTTCCCGAAAGACCAGTTCGGTGAACCGTTCGGCCAGCAGCTCGGTGTCCTTGAACACCGGCGACAGCAGCAGGTTGCCGGAACCGCCGCCCGGCACCGGCTCCGGATAGCCCCGGCAGCCGGTCAGCGCGAACGAGCCGACGAACTCGGTGCCGGTGAGCACGCTGATCGCCTGGCCGGCCGCTCCGGCCGCGTACGCGAAGCAGGTGAACTCGTCCGCTGCGGGGAGGTCCTCCCGGTAGCCGCTGGCCGGGTAGTACAGCGCGTCCTTCGAGATCTTCTTCGGCTGCCAGCGGTCCTGCGCCCGCTCGCCGATGGCCAGCTGGATCCGCCACCGCCGGCGCGGCCGCTCCGTCTCCGTTCCGCCCGGCGGAATGCCGTCCGGGTCCGGAATCTGGGAGGTCTGCGCCGTGTCCGTCTCCTGCGTGAAGACCGGCCAGGCCACCGTGAGCCGGCTGTTGCGGTCGAAGGCGAGCAGGTGGTCGCCAGCGATGTCCAGCGGCACCCGCCGCCACGGCGTCCAGTACCGCTCCCGCTCGAACTGCCTGTGGTAGTACACCGTCGGGTCGCCGCCCCGGGTGCGGGCGAACACGTGCATGAGATGCCTGTCGTGCTGGTAGTAGCAGGCCATCACGTCCAGGTGCGCCAGGTCGTCGAGCTTCTCCAGGTACGTGATCGTGGCGTTCTCCACCGCCAGGTCGGTCAGCTCGTCCTGCTGCAACTGGTCGTCCAACTCGGTGAACAGCTCCGACTTGTCGTCCCGCAACTCCGGCAGGATCCAGTTCTCCGGATACAGGAAGATCTTCCGGTTGGCCTCCCACACCCGGTAGTTGGCCATCCAGTTCCACTGGTCCCAACCCGGATCCTCGGTGACCGCCGCGACGCTGTCCGGCTCCAGGCCCAGCAGGCAGCGCTGCACGTACAGCTGAACGGTGGCGTGCGCCTGCACGATGCGCGACGTCGCCATGCAGGCGCCCATCTCGACATCGATGAGGAAGTGGTCGTACAGGTCGTTGGTGTCGCGCAGCCCCGGGTTCTCGGCCAACAGGTACGCGACCAGCGCGTCCCGCTTGGCCACCCGCAGCCGGTCCTGCACCCCCTGGAGCACCCCGAACCACTCGGCCTCGGCGTAGCGCGCCTTCAGGGCCTGCCGCATGGTTGCCGCCCCCGCCGCCGTGGTGACTGGCTGACCCAGCGGCACCGCCGCCGCCACCGGTAGGCCCAGCCGGCGCAGCAGAGTGAGCGCGTGGGCCAGCCGCTGGATCGTCGCCGGCGACCGGTACGCGGTGAGGTCCACCGCCGACAGTTCGAGGTGGGCGTCCAGGTCGGCCAGCACTGTGGCGTCAAAGCCGCCGAGCTGCGCCAGGTGGGTGTGGACCTGCGCGGCGGTGGTGCCGGCCGCCAGGACCAGGTCGAACAGCCCGTACACCGTCCACGGCGCGGCCGCGTCCAGCGGGTTCGCCACCGGCGGGTAGGTGCGGGCCAGCTCGACCCCGGCAGCCAACCGGATCCAGTCGGCCAACGGGGCCGGCGGGCGGCCGGTCTGGTAGGGCGCCTGGTCCGGGGCCAACCAGCCGAGCGACCCGGCGTTCGTCAGCAGCCAACCGAGGTCCGCGTCGGGCACCGTCAGGTGCTCGATGAGCCGGCCCAGCACGTGCAGCAGGCGCAGTGCCCGGTACTGCTCGTCGAACCCGGCCGGGGTGACCGCCGGCGGCGCCGGTGGCTCGTTCACCAGGTCCACCAGCGCGTCGTCGGTGAGCACCGCGAGCAGCGGCCGGGTCAGCTCCGCGCCGGCCAGCACCGTCGCTGCGGCGTCCGCCGAGAACCCGAAGGTGTCGGCCACCGCCGCCACCGCCAGCTCCTGCTTGGTACGGGTGTACGCGGAGCTGGACAGGGCAGTGGTGATGGCCAGCAGCAGCGTGTTCTGCTGGGCCTCGGTGGGGTTGGCCACGATCGCCGCTGTTATCGGTGTGGTGTCCACCAGGGCGGCGAGCTTCGCGTCGACGAACTGCGCCGGGGTGGTCACCGCGTCGGTCCAACCACCCTCCACTATCGAGGCGAAGCCGGCCAGGTCCGCCTCGGTCATCCCGGGCACTGTGGCCAGCAGGGCACGCATGCCCGGCAGGTTCTCCTCGGGCGGCGCCGCCGGGTCGACAGCGGGTCGGGTCGCCGCGTACCCGCTCTGGTAGCCGGCCTGCAACCCGGTGAGCACCGTGGTCAGCGTCTCGTCCGGCAGGTCCCGAGCGGCCAGGTCGTCGGCTTCGTGTCGGAGCAGGTAGCGCAGGTCCGCCGGGCGGATGCCGGTGCCGGCCCAGGCAGCGTCGAGAAGGTCGACGAAGGCCAGCGCGGTGGCCGGTGCGGTGAGCGGATCCGACCCGGTCAGATCCTTCATGATCAGGTACTCGGTGGCGGTGAGCCCGAGCGACCGGGCCAGCAGCGTCCCCGCGTACACCGCGTGCAGGCCGGCGTTGCTGACGATCGCCGGGGCCGGAAGGTCGGCCACCAGCAGGGCGGTGTCCGCCGTCGTGGCCCCCAGGCAGGTCGCCAGGTACGCCTCGTGCGCCGACAGCGGGGCACCCGAGCCGGGCGTGGTCAGCTCCGCCTGCTCGTTGGCGAGCACGTGGGCCGGCTCGAACGCTTCGAGGACCGGGCCGTTCGCGGAGTTGCGGAACACCTCGGCGTACCGCGACTCGTCCAGCGGCGCGAACAGGTCGACCACCTCGGGCAACGGCAGCCCGAGCCGCGCGGCCAGCCGGTGCAGCGCCGCCACCGCGACCAGGAGGTCGCCGTCCAGGGCGCCCCCGCCCAACGCGTCGGCCCGGATAGCCCGGTCCAGCAGCGGCGGCGTCCAACCGGTGCAGGCCGGCGCGCGCAGCAGGCGCAGGAACCGGTGGATCCGGTCCAGGCGTGCGTCGGTGAGCTGCTGGATCCGCTTTGCGCTGAGGTCGGACCCGGTGTCCAGGTGCTTGACGAACATGGCGTTCCCGGGATTGACCCAGGCCAGCGCCAGCAGCTCGGTCAACTCCCGATAGTCCAGGCGCGCCCGAGCGAGGAAGTTGTCCACGCGGGCGATGCCGCCCAGAGCGCCGAGCGGCGCGGTGTTCCAGATGTCGTCCTGTGCCGCCGGGTCGGCGGTGACCACCAGCTGCCGCTGCGCGTCGCTGATCCCCAGTTCCTCGGCGGCGATGGCCTCGTCGTTCGGGCCTGTCGACCGGCGCAGCGCCCGCATCACGTCGGCACGGGCGATGTCGAACTGGGCGAAGTAGCTGCGGGTCTCCTCGTGCGCCAGGTCGAACGGCAGGGCGAACGCGTACCGGCTCCCCGCCAGCAGGGTGTAGGCGGCGGCATTCACGTACTGCGGCGCGGCCGCCAACTCCAGGGCGGTGCCGGTGGTCTGGCGCAATCGGCGCACGAACCACCCGCCGCCCCCGTCCGGGGTCGCCTTGGCCACCACGCCGATGTCCCGCACCACGCGGGCTCCAGCCAGGTCCGGCTCGTACACGAGCGATCGGTCGGTGAACGGCCATCCCTGGCCCTGCAACAGGCTCAGCAGTCCGGCCGACGGCGCCTCCACCGGATCGACGCCGCCGCTCAGCGGGCCCCCGAACGCCAGGCCCGCGTCCGGTGCCACCGCCTCCTCCAGCAGTTCGCACACCAGGTCCAGGTAGGGCAGCGGAAGGTCGGTGTTCTCGCAGCTCAGATCCAGGTCGCCGAGGTCCGGCCGGCGACCGTACAGGACGTCCCGGGCGACCTTGGTGGCCGGACCCGGCGTGTCGGCGTCGGTGACCAGCCGGTTACCGAGGAACTGAAGGACGTCCACCAGGTACGCGGCGGCGCTGTGCACGCTGCGGCACGGCTCGCAGTAGCTGGAGTCGGCGAGCTGGAACAGACTGCTCAGGTTGGGAAAGTCGGCGCTGACCGGGGTGAGGTCCGGGGCCGCCGAGCCGCCCAGGGCCCGGACCGGTAGCGCCCGAGCCGCGCTCTGGAGTTCGCCGGCCAGCAGCCCGCTCGCCACGTGCACGTCCACGGCCCGGCGATACACCGACCGGGCCTGCTCGTCGGTGAACCGGCCGGTGTTCACTGCGGTGGCCACGAACCGCGTCTCGCCGAGGGCGTGGATCCGTGCCGCCGACGGCACTTCGGCAGCCAGCAACGCCGTCGTCTGCCGATAGGTCGGCGCCAGCTTGAAGATCCGCTGCGCGGCCTTGAGCGCCGGCCGCCCGGTCCGCAGCCGCTCCGGGTGATCGCGCAGCAGGCGCTCCACGTTGCCGGTCGCGAGGTCGAAATCCGGATTCGCGGTGAGCAGTTCGAGCACCACGTCCCGGTGCCCACCGAAGGCGCGCTCGGCGGCGCTGGCCCGCTCGTCGTTGCCGGGCTCCTCGTTCTCGCCGGGCTGCTCGTCGGGGTCAGCCCGGCGATCGGGGCCGGGCCGAATGTCGCTGCCGTCGGATCGTTGGCCTCCGGCGCCGGCTGCGGTTGCGGTGCCGACCACGGTGCCCGCGTCGCGTTCGAGCTGCGCGGTGAAGGCGGTTGTGGGATAGCGCCTCTCCAGCTTGCGGGCCAGTGCACCGGCGTGCAGGTCGATCAGCTCCGGCCGAACCGGCTGACCGGCCACCCGGACATCCGCGGTGCTGTCCCGCAACACCCGCCGCCAGTCCGCCGGGGCCAGCCGGGCCAGCCGGCGTACGTCAGCCGCCCCCTCGATCCCCTCGCTGTCACGGACCCGGTCGACGATCGTCTCGTCGTAGCCCAGCACGTCGGCCAGCACGCTCGCCGCGCCGGCCGCCTCGGCAGCCGACCGGTCGGGAAACGCCGCCGCCTCGGCCAGGCGGGCGATCAGCCCGGGCAGGTCACCGGCGGCGTCGGCGGCGAGGAGACTCTGGACCCGCTCGTGCGCGCCGTCGGCGAGGAACCGCTCCACCCGCCCGTACAACACCTTCGGTCGTTCCTGCGCGACGTACTCCTTGGCCTCCGGCCGTACCCGGGCCAACATGTCGAGAATCCGGTCCAGCTCGCCGAGCAGGTCCTCGGGAACGAACCGATGGCGCACTGCGTCGGCGACGGCGTTCCGGACGGTGTGCTCGTCGAGCAGGGCGATGTCGTAGTACAGCGGCCGCAGTTCGGTGTTCAAATCGACGTCGAACCGGGCGAGCGCGGCGCCGGTGCGGCTCGTGGTCAACAGCGTCCGCTCGGCGAACAGCGCGTAACCGAACACCGCCGGCAGCTTGTAGGACGCGGCCAGTTTCTGCGCCACACCGAAGTGCGCCAGCGCCGTCGCGGGGAGTCCGGTCTCGGCGGCCAGGAACGTCACGTCCTCGGCCTCGTCGTCCTGCCGCAGCTCGTACAACGGGACCTGGCCGAGCAGCGGGACAATCGTGGCGAGGATCCGCTCGTACTCACTGCGTTTCCGGTCCCCACCACCGGACAGGTCCACTGTGAGCACGGCCAGCTCGGGTGCGTTGAACAGCACCGCGCTCAGCGGCGGGTCGGACAGGAGGCGATCACCAGCGGACACCCGGACGAACAGGTCAGCGGACTGCTTCTCGGAGCGGGTGAAACCGTCCCGCGAATAGTCGACGCGATACAGCCCGTCGTCCCCGGTGGTCGCCTCGCCGAGTTTCTCGGCGTCCCGCAGGTCCCGGTCGAACGCGCTGACAGTCAGAGCGTTCGCCGGCTGCCCGTCGGCCCAACGCACCCGACCCACCACGACGAACCCCGACGGCGGCTCGGCCAGCACCATCTGCACCGCGTCCCGGGTCGCCCCGTCCACAGTGCCGGTTACCGGCAGCTTGTACGCCCGTTGGAACTCAGCGACCCCACGGCGGGTGGTCGGCCCGTACCGGGCGTCGACCAGTTCGTCGGTGGCGATGTCGGCGGGCATCCGTAGCAGCGCGGTGTGCAGCCGCCGGACGTCGTCGCTGGGGCGGTGCCGGCGCGAGCCCATCGGGGTGGTCATGAGCATCTCCGATCGTCCGACAGCCGGCGACGGCGGCTGTCTGACGCCGGTGCGACCGGGAGCTACCTGGCATCGTGCGGATCAGAGGAGCCCGCCAGCATCGCACTGTCCAAGATCCGCCTTACCGTCTGGCTGAACGGCAGCGGGCACTGCCGGTACGGCCGGTGGCGGGGTCTCGTTTAGTGCCTTCGCCACACTGGCCGCCGCGAGATACGCCAAACGCTTCTGACTGCTCTCTTTCTAAGTCAGTGATTGAGCAGGCCGTCGAGCACCGTCCGGAGGAGATCGCGGCACCAGTCGACCAGACGGCGGCGAAGCCCTGGTCGGCGAAGACGAACCGGATCGGAGTGCTGGCGCAAGCCGTCAGCAGAGCCGCCGCGGCAGAGCGACCGTCTCGTCGCTGATCTGCCGAAACTTCCGCACCTGCCCAGCTCGTGGGCGCAGACGGCCGGGCTCGATCTCGGGTCAATCCTGCGGCGCGATCAGCCGGTCGTCGGTGAGGTCGTGAACCGTGATCGCCTCCACGGGGCACGAGTCGGCGGCGTCGAGGATGACGTCGGCCGGGGCGACGACGTCGGCCAGCGGCGCGGACAGGCCGCCGACCAGGTGGAAGTGCTCGGGCGCGGTGCCGGCGCAGATGCTCGTACCGATGCAGCGGCGTGTGTCCACCCCGATTCGCCAGGCGGTGCTCACCAGACCACCGGCATGCCGAGCAGGCCCCGCACCAACATGCCCCGCTTCCACTCCAGCTCGGCTTCGGGTACGGCGAGCCGCAGTCCGGGCAGTCGAGTCACGAGGATGGCTACGGCTACCTGCAACTCCATTCGGGCCAACTGCGCGCCGACGCAGTGGTGTACGCCGTGCCCGAAACCCAGGTGCGGGTTCTGCGCGCGCTCGAGATCCAGCCGGTCCGGGTCGGCGAAGACGGTACCGTCGCGATTCGCCGATGACAGTGAGCCGAGAACGGGCTCGCCTGCCCGGACCATCACCCCGCCGACCTCGACGTCCTCCTTGGCGTACCTGGCGAAGGAGGAGCCGACGCCGAGCGGCACGTACCGCAACAGTTCCTCGACCGCGGCCGGCACGAGCGACGGGTCGGCCCGCAGTAGAGCGAGCTGGTCGGGATTCTGCAGCAGCACGTAGATGAAGTTGGGGATCTGGGTCACTGTGGTCTCGTGGCCGGCCGCGAGCAGCCCGCCGGCCAACTCCACCAGCTCGGTCTCGCTGAGCCGATCCTGATTCTCGTCGCGGGCCCGCACCAACGCGCCGAGCAGGTCGTCGATCCCCGGCTCGCGGCGGCGCTCGGCGACCAGGTCACCGATGTAGCCCCAGAGATTGTTCAGGTACTCCTGGATCGTCTCCATGGGAAGCGAGGTGGTCGAGACGATCGCCTCGGACCAGATGTGGAAGCGGTCGCGGTCGGCGTACGGGACCCCGAGCAGCTCGCAGATCACCTGGATCGGCAGCGGCGTGGCGACGTGCTCCACCAGGTCGGCCGGAGGGCCGAGCGCGACCATGTTGTCGACCAGTGCGTCGGCGATCTCCTGGGTTCGGGGTCGCAGCGCCTCTACCCGACGTGCTGTGAACGCCTTCGCCACCAGCCGGCGCAGCCGAGTGTGATCGGGCGGGTCCAGGGTCAGCATGCCGCTGTACTGCTGGCGCGGTGTGAGCCTGGGCTCGTCGCGCTGGACGGCAGGGGCGCGGCCGAACCGCACATCGCCGAGGACCGTGCGGACGTCCTCGTACCGGGTGGCGAGCCACGCCTCCTCGCCGTAGGGGAGCTTTACCCGGGTCATCGGCTCGTTCTCGCGCAGCTCGCCGTAGGTCGGGTCGACGACGAGACGGTCGGGCACACTGAACGGGTACGACCGGGCCGGCGGAACGGTTCGGCTATCGGTGGTCTGCGCGCTCTCCGTCATCCGAGTTCCCTTCGTCGAGACGGCGTGATCCTCAGGCCGGCACCTCGTTCGTAGCGGCGCCGGACTGCCGGCGTCCGGGACGTGCCGACAGCACACATTGACGCTCAGTAGCCTGTCGATGTCGGATCGTAGCGACAGATATCGATGATCGCCATGGAGGCCGGTCCGCCGCCGGGGTGCGGCAGCAAAGCCACACCCCGGCAGGGACATTCATCGGGACTGGCCCCGGATCAGCAGCCGAGCCGCTTGCTCGACAGGGCGATGTCGTCGATCCAGAGGTCGAACTCGCCCGGTGTCGTGCCGCCCTGGTAAAGCTGCCAGCCGATCTTCACTGTGTCGACAGTCGGCAGGACGAAGGGAACGTCGTTGCCACCGTGGTCGTTCGTGGAGGCTGTCAGCTCCGGGTTCGCCACGCCATCGATCCACACCGCGACGCTGTTGTCCGCCGCGTCGATCTTCCACTCGAAGCACTGCCAGGTGTCCTCGACCACCGGGGCGGACTCCCGCCAGTTGGTCCAGTCGCCGGTCGGACCACCGTCGGCGCCGACCCCCCAGAAGGTTCCGGGGACCGTTGGCGCGTACTGCCCACCGACCGGACGGACGACCTCCGCGCTGCCGGTGCCGGTCGCTTCCACAAGCGTGAAGTGCGCCCAGTCCGGGGCCGCGGGGAAGGCGTCGACGCGCAGGCGCATCCGGCCGTAGAAGCGGTTGCCCGGCGCGACGAAGTCGTCGACGCGCAGGAAGGCACGTCCGTTGTCAACTGTGTGAACGTGCAGCACCTGGTTGCCACGACGGGCACGTTCGACGGTGAGCGTGCCATGGCGGGTGTCGACGCCCCACTTCAACGTGCTGGGTCCCCCGGGAGGCAGTCGCTCGAAGTCCTCACAGAAGAGCAGGCCACGGGGGCACGATGGCGGGGAGGCCCCCGATGCGCCGGCCGGGACACTGCCGACCGCGGCGCCGAGGATCAGGGCGGCGCTGAACACCGCGAAAAATCTGCGCATTGTCATCCTTCATGACGGCTGGCTGCCCACCACAGGGGACGGACCAGCAGGAACTTTCCGGCCGTGCGACGCTGAGGTGCTCCCGCTCGCACCGTTGCGGCGCGGTTGCCTCCGCGCTGCGGCGATCCGAGCTATTCCGGCACGCCGCATCAGCCACAACCACATTGACGGACGTCATTATATGTGAAGAGGTTGACTTCGGTCGGCCGACAGTGGAATGCCCTGCGGCGTTGACTCGGAGCCAGGAAGGCGTAACGCTGTGGAAGCGCTCCCATCGTCGAGCTCCTCTGCGAAAGGAATGCTCGTGCGTCTCACCACAGCTCTACTTCCGGTCGTGCTCGCCACGGCTCTCGGCGGTCTGGCCCTGCCGGAGCCGGCCCTGGCCGCAGCCGGCCCCGCGCTGGCCGTGGACACCACTGCCGCCCGGCACCAGATCAGCCCGTACGTCTACGGCATGAACTTCGCCGACCAGGTCCTCGCCCGCGACCTGCGGCTGCCGGTGCACCGCTACGGCGGCAACGCCACCACCCGCTACAACTTCCGAGCCGACACCACCAACCGCGCGTCGGACTGGTTCTTCGAGAACATCCCCAACGACAACCCGAGTCCGGAAGAACTCCCGGAGGGCTCGGAGACCGACCGGTTCGTGCAGCAGAACAAGGCCACCGGCGCCGCCACGGTCATGACGATTCCGATGCTCGGCTGGATCGCCAAGGACCGGTCGCGGGCGTGCGGCTTCAGCGTCGCCAAGTACGGCCCGCAGCAATCCACCGACACCTGGGCACCGGATTGTGGCAACGGCATAGAGCCGGACGGGTCACTGATCACCGGCAACGATCCGAAGGACACGAGCGTCGCCGTCGGTCCGGAGTACGCCGCCGACTTCGTCAACCACCTCAAGGGGCAGTTCGGCGCCGCCGCCGACGGCGGGGTCCAGTTCTACAACCTGGACAACGAGCCGGACCTGTGGCACTCCACCCACCGCGACGTCCGCCCGGCCGGGCTGGGCTACGACGAGCTACGCGACCGCACCTACGAGTACGCCGCCGCGATCAAGGCTGCCGACCCGGGCGCTAAGACCCTCGGTCCCGTCGGCTGGGGCCTGAACTCGATCCTCTACTCGGGCCTCGACCAGGACACCTGTTCGCGCACCGGCTGCTGGTCGAACCCGCCGGACAAGGCCGCGCACGGCGGCCAGGACCTCGGCCCGTGGTACCTGGACCGGATGCGCGAGTACGAGCAGCAGCACGGCACACGCATCCTCGACTACTTCGACGTCCACCTCTACCCGCAGCAGTCCGGCGTTTTGGGCGAAGCGGCCGGCGACGCCAACACCCAGGCGCTGCGACTGCGCTCGACCCGCCAACTCTGGGACCCGACCTACGTGGACGAGAGCTGGATCAACAGTCCGGTCCGGTACATCCCGCGCCTGCGCGAGTTGGTCGACCAGCACTACCCGGGCACGAAGATCGCGATGACCGAGTACAACTGGGGCGGCCACGGATCGCTCAACGGCGCGCTCGCCCAGGCTGACGTCCTCGGCATCTTCGGCCGCGAAGGGCTCGACCTGGCCACCCTCTGGACCGCACCCACGGCCGACCAGCCGGTGGCCAACGCCTTCCGCGTCTACCGCAACTACGACGGCAAGGGCGGCGCGTTCGGCGAAACCTCCGTCCAGGCGACCAGCGCCGACCAGGGCAGGCTGGCTGTGTACGCCGCCGAGCGGAGCGCCGACAAGGCGCTCACAGTTGTCGTCATCAACAAGACCGGCGACGACCTGACCAGCCCGATCGCCCTCACCGGCGCCTCCGCCAGCACCGCTCAGGTCTACCGTTACAGCGGGGCGGACCTCGCCGGCGTCGTCCGGGAGGCCGACCAGCCGGTGACCGCCGGCGGACTCACGGCCACGTTCCCGGCCAACTCGATCACTCACCTGGTCCTGCCGCGCGACACCACGCCCGGCGACACCCAGGCGCCGACCGCCCCGGGCAAGCCGACCGCCGGCACGATCACCGGCGACAGCGTCGCGCTGGCCTGGACGCCGTCCACCGACGACACCGCAGTCACCGGCTACGACGTGCACCGGGTCGACACCGCCGGCCCCGTGAAGGTGGGCAACGCCACCGGGACCACGTACACAGTGACCGGGCTGACGCCGGACACCCCGTACACCTTCGTGGTGACCGCGCGGGACGCGGCGGGCAACGTCTCGGCGGCCTCCCCCGGCCTGACCGTACGGACCGCGCCCACCGCCCCGACCAACGTCTGCGCGGTCGGCTACGCGGCGAACAGTTGGCCGGGCGGCTTCACCGCGACCGTGACGATCAAGAACACCGGCACCACCGCGATTAACGGCTGGAAACTCGCCTTCGATTTCCCCACCACCGGCCAGAAGGTCGGCCAGGGCTGGTCGGCCACCTGGAAACAGAACGGAACGAGCGTCACAGCGGACAGCATGAGTTGGAACGGCACACTCGCCCCCGGCGCGTCCACCAGCACTGGCTTCAACGGCACGTGGAGCGGCACCAACCCGGCACCGACCGCCTTCACCCTCAACGGTCAACGCTGCGGGTGAGCGAAGAGGCCCCACTCCGTACCGACGGAGCAGGCCGGACGGGTCCGGCCGGCGGTCAGCAGCGCGAGGATGTAGCAGGCG
>NZ_JBEZGJ010000176.1:0-15341 GCF_040649965.1 Micromonospora sp. NPDC048843 | reverse complement strand
ACCAAGGGCTACAAGTTCTCCACGTACGCCACCTGGTGGATCCGACAGGCCATCACCCGCGCCATGGCCGACCAGGCCCGCACCATCCGCATCCCCGTGCACATGGTCGAGCAGGTCAACCGGATGGTCCGGGCCCGCCGCGAACTGGCGGTGACGCTGGGCCGCGAACCGACGGTCGCCGAGGTAGCCCGCGCACTGGAGATCCCCGAGATCCAGGTCATCGAGCTGATCTCCTACGACCGGGAGCCGGTCAGCCTGGACCAGGCCGTCGGCGACGACGGTGAGAGCGCGCTCGGCGATTTCGTGGCCTCGGTGGACCCGCGCACCGAGCCGGGCGACGCCGCCGCCCAGGGCGAGCTGCGCAACGAGGTCAGCATCGTGCTCTCCACCCTGTCCCAGCGGGAACAGGCGGTCATCCGCCTCCGGTTCGGCCTGGACGACGGCCGCCAGCGCACCCTGGACGAGGTTGGTCGGGAGTTCGGCCTGTCCCGCGAGCGGATCCGGCAGATCGAGAAGGTGACGCTGCTGAAGCTGCGCGCGCCGGAGCGGGCCCAGCGCCTGGAGGCGTACGCCTGCTGACGCACCCGGTTCCCACGGAAGGCCCTGGCGGTTCGCCGGGGCCTTCCGTGCTGTCGGGGTGCTTGACGAAGACGCCCATCCACGATACAAACCAACTGGTTATTAAACCAGGAGGTTATAGGTGGCGGACACGGAGTTGTTGGATGCGACCTTCGCGGCGCTGGCCGACCCGACCCGGCGGGCCATCCTCGCCCGGCTCGCGGCCGGGGAGGCGACAGTGACAGAGCTGGCAGCACCCTTCGCGATGAGCCAGCCGGCCATCTCCAAGCATCTCAGGGTGCTGGAACGCGCTGGTCTCGTCAGCCGGGGGCGGGACGCCCAGCGCCGTCCGTGCCGATTGGAGGCCCGCCCGCTGCGGGAGGCGACGGCCTGGCTCGCCGACTACCGCGACTACTGGGCGGAGAGCTATCAGCGCCTCGACACACTGCTCGACGAACTCCAGTCCATCGACCGCACCGGCACCGGGCGTCGGCCCGCCAGACCGAACGGAACGGGCGGTTGACCACCATCGACGATCCGCTCGTCGTCCACACCCCGGGCAAACGGGAGATCGTGCTGAGTCGGCTGTTCGAGGCACCGGCACAGCTGGTGTTCGCCGCCTTCACCCGACCCGAACTGCTGGTCCGGTGGTACGGCGCGCGCGGCTGGAGGCTGACGGCGTGCGACGTCGACCTGCGGGTCGGCGGGCGGTGGCGGTTCGTGTCGCAGGGCTCGGAGGGCGCGCAGATGGTCCAGGCAGGGGTCTACCGGCAGATCGAGCCACCGCACCGTCTGGTCTACACCGAGCTGTTCGACGACCAGTCCTACCCGGGCGAGACGCTGGTCAGCCACGAGTTCACGGAATTGGCCGGGCGAACGACTGTCACCACCACGCTGCTCTACGCCACCGCGAAGGGGCGGGACACCGTGTTGCGCTATCCGATGACCCGGGGGGTCGGGCAGAGCTTCACCCGACTGGCCGACCTGCTGCACTCGACAACGACGACAAAGAAAGAGCACCCATGAACTGGACACTCGAAGTGGTGATCGTCCCGGTCTCCGATGTGGAGCGGGCGAAGAAGTTCTACGCCGACCAGCTCGGCTTCACTGTCGATCACGACACGGTGATCAGCGACGAGGCGCGCATCGTCCAGCTGACGCCGCCCGGCTCCGGCTGCTCGATCGTGATCGGCAAGGGCGTCGTCGCGGACATGCCGCCCGGCTCGCTCAAGGGCCTGCAACTGGTGGTGCCCGACCTGAAGCGGGCCCACGAAGAGCTGGTCGAACGTGGGGTGGAGGTGAGTGAGATCCAGGTGGTGGGTCAGAACCCCCGGCCGGTGCCGGATCCGCTGGACAACGTCGGCTTCGTCTTCTTCGCCGACCCGGACGGCAACACCTGGGGCGTCCAGCAGATCTCCAGCCGCGCCTGACGATTCACGCTCACAGACGGCGGGGGCCGGTGTCCGGGCGGGCGACCACGCCACCCACCCCTACCTGCACGTGCAGGATCGAGACGCCATCCGGGCGGGCGAGCACCGGGTTGAGGGTCAGCGAGCGCACCCGGGGCTGTTCGTCGGCGAGCTGACCCACCCGCAGCAGCAGGTCGGCCAGGGCCGCCCGGTCGACCGGCGCCGCCCCGCGGTGCCCGTGCAGCAGCGGCGCCGCCCGAGGCTCGTCGACCAGCTCGGCCGCGTCCCGGTCGGTCAGCGGCACCGCCCGCCAGGCCCGATCGCCGAGCAGTTCGGTGGCGACCCCGCCCAGGCCGAAGCCGACCACCGGCCCGAACGCGGGGTCTTCCACCACCTCCACGACGCAGGCCACGCCGGGCGGGACCATCGGCTGGACCAGCGCGTCCGCGCCGAAGGTCGCCGCCAGGTCGGTGTACGCCCGGCGGAGGGTCGGCTCGTCGGGCAGGTCCAGCCGGACCGCGCCGAGGTCGAGCCGGTGCCGCAGCCCGGGGGCAGCCGCCTTGAGCGCCACCGGGAAGCCCAGCCGCGCCGCAGCGTCGACAGCGGCGTCGACCGAGTCGACGGACACCGAGGGCACCACGTCGATGCCGTACGCGGCCAGCAGCGCACCCGGGTCGGTGGCGTCGGCCCGGAGCGCGGCCTGCGCGGCGGCCCGATCGAGGTCGGGCAGCTCCGGTGCCACCCCGGGCGGGCGGCGAAGCCACTCGGCGTACCGGTGCGCGCGGGCGAGCGCGCGGACCGCCTCCTCCACGCCGCCGTACGCCGGCACACCCGGCGGCAGCCGCCCGACCAGGAACGTCGCCACTGTCGGCTTACCCAGCGCGAGGGCGGCCGGCAGCGCGGCGGTCACGTCGGCGTCCACCTCGGTCAGCTGGCCGGGTAGCGGCGGGGCGAAGACCACCACCAGGGCGTCCACCCGTTCGTCTGCGGCCGTCTCGGCGAGCGCGGCGGCGAACTCGGCGGCGCCGGCACTCGGCCCGACGTCGCGCGGATAACCGTCGACCACGCTCAGGCCGTGCCCGACGCAGGCCGTCGCGGCGAGCCCGGTGAGGGCCGAGGAGTTGCCCACCACACCGACCCGGCCGCCGGCCGGCAGCGGCTGGTTGGCCAGCAGCACACCCACGTCGAGCAGCTCCGGCACGGTGTCCACCCGAATCACCCCGGACTGGGCGAAGAGCGCCGCCACCGCCACCTCGTCCGGCCCGACGGCGTCACCGACCCCGGGCGGGCGGGCCGGCGAGGCGAGCGCGACGACGGGTTTGGCGCGGCCGATCCGCCGAGCCAACCGGGCGAACTTGCGCGGGTTTCCGAAGGTCTCCAGGTAGAGCATGATCACGTCGGTGCCTGGGTCGTCCTGCCAGTACTGCAGGAGGTCGTTGCCGGAGACGTCGGCCCGGTTGCCGGCCGAGACGAAGCTCGACAGCCCGAGGCCCCGCCGGTCCGCCTCGGCGAGCAGCGCCACCCCGAACGCACCGGACTGACTGAAGATGCCGACCCGACCGGCCGGCGGTAACGCCGGGGCGAGGGTGGCGTTGAGGCGTACCGTCGGGTCGGTGTTGGCCACGCCCAGGCAGTTCGGGCCGACGACCCGCATCCCGGCCGCGTGCGCCGCGCGGACCAGCGCCCGCTGGGTGGCCGCGCCCTCGCCGCCGGCCTCGGCGAAGCCGGCCGAGATGACCACCAGGCCGTGCACCCCAGCGGCGGCGGCGTCGGCGACCACGGCGGTCGCCGCCTCCGGTGGGACCGCGACCACCGCCAGGTCCACCGGCGCTCCGGCATCTACCGCCGACGGGTACGCGGGCAGGCCCGCAACTGTCGACGCGCTCGGATGCACAGGCACCACAGCACCGGTGAACCCGCCGTCGCGCAGGTGCCCGAGCACCGCCGCGCCGACGCCCTGGCCGGTGGCGCTGGCACCGTAGACGACGATGCCGCGTGGGGCGAGCAGCCGCGCGATCGAGCGGGCCTCGGTGCGGTGCTCCCGGCCGCGCTGCACCTCCAGGCTGGCCTCGGTGGGCGCGATGGGGAAGCTCAGGTGGACCACACCGTCGGCGTACTCGCGCTGTACCTGGTAACCGAAGTCGGCGAAGACCCGCAGCATCGTCCCGTTGGCAGGCAGCACCTCCGCGACGAAGCTCATGATGTCGTTGCGGCGGGCCGCGTCGGCCAGGTGTTCCATCAGCACCGAGCCGATCCCCCGCCCCTGGTAGGCGTCCTCCACCACAAAGGCCACCTCCGCCTCGGGGGCCTGCGGGCCGAGCCGCTCGTACCGGCCGACAGCGACGATCTGGTCGGCGGCCAGCACCACGAACGCCTCCCGGTCGTGGTGGTCCACAGTGACGAACCGGATCAGATCCCGTTCCGGGATGCGCGGGTACGGAGAGAAGTACCGCAGGTAACGGGTGCGCTCGGAGAACCGGCTGTGCATCGCCACGATGCCCGGCGCGTCGGCCGGGTCGATCGGTCGCAACTGGACAGTGCTGCCATCGCTGAGCAGCACGTCGACCGGTTGGTCCACTGTCGTCACCGGAACGCCCTCCCCCGGCCCGGCTCAGTCCCGTGGATCGTGCGGGTCGAGCCCGAGCAGCGGGAAGACCGTCTTGCGGGTGGCCGCGATCGCCCGGTCCACAGCGTTCGGCTCGCCGGTCGGCTGCCACGGCTCGTACGACGGGTCGGCGTCGTCGGTCATCCGCAGCGGTATCTCCCGGCCCAGACGGCGGGAGGCGACCAGGTCCCGCCACGCGGGTGGGGTGAGCGTGGCCGGGTCGATCGGGTCACCAGTGGCCACTGCCAGCAGGTGACTCCAGGCCCGGGGCACCACCTCGACGAGCGCGTACCCGCCGCCGCCGGTGGCCACCCACCGGCCGTCGCACAACTCGTCGGCGAGCGCCCGCAACGCCAGGTAGGTGGCCCGCTGGCCGTCCACAGTCAGGTTCAGGTCGGCGAGCGGATCCAGCCGGTGCCCGTCGGCGCCGCACTGGCTGACCAGCACCTGCGGCCGGAACGCACGCAGCACCGACGGCACGATCGCGTGGAACGCGCGCTGCCAACCGCTGTCGTCGACACCCGGCGGCAACGGCATGTTGACAGCGGTGCCCTGCGCACCCGGCCCACCCGTCTCGTCCGGAAAACCCGTGCCGGGGAAGAGCGCCAGCGGGGTCTCGTGCAGGCTGACCGTCAGCACCCGCGGGTCGTTCCAGAAGATGTCCTGCACCCCGTCGCCGTGGTGCACGTCGACGTCCACATATGCGACCCGCTCGGCGCCCAGGTCGAGCAGGCGGGCGATGGCCACCGCGGGGTCGTTGTAGACGCAGAAGCCGGAGGCTCGGGCGGACATCGCGTGGTGCAGCCCACCGGCCACGTTCACCGCCCGGCGGGCGTCGCCGCGCCAGACCGCCTCGGCGGCGGCCACCGTCGCGCCGGCGATGAGCGCGCTGGACTCGTGCATACCCTCGAAGACCGGGTTGTCGGAGGTGCCCAGCCCGTACCCGGCGAAGAGCGGGTCGCGCGGCGCGTTACGCACCGCGGCGAGGTAGGCCGGCTCGTGCACCCGGGTGAGCAGGGCATCGTCGGCGGGCTCCGGCTTGACCATCCGCACCCCGGGCCGATTCAGGATGCCCAGCTCGCGGGCGAGCGCGATGGTCAGCTCCACCCGGACCGGGTCGAGTGGATGGTCACCCATGTCGTAGGCGAGCAGCGACTCGTCCCACACCACCACAGTGTCGTCGGACATGAGCCCATCGTCGCACGAGGACCGGCGCCGGCCCACCGCACGCGCTGGTCAGCGGCCGGGTGTCGACCCGGAGGCGACCGGCCGGGCCGGGTCGGCCACCCAGTTGCTCCACGATCCGACGTAGAGCGCGGCGGCCGTGCGGCCGGCCAGGTGCAGCGCGAGCACCGCCTGGGCGGCGGTCACCCCCGAGCCGCAGTACGCCCCGACGGCTCGTGCCTCGGTTACCCCGGCGGCGGCGAACCGCTCACTCAACACGTCGGCGGCCAGGAAACGGCCGTCCGGCCCGACGTACTCCCCGGCGGGCAGGTTCGCCGCTCCCGGCACGTGCCCGGCGACCGGGTCGATCGGCTCGACCTCGCCCCGGTAGCGGGGCGCCGCCCGTACGTCGAGCAGCACGGCGTCGTCCGCGGCGGCCAGCGCGGCGGCCTGCCCGGCGTCGAGCACCGGGAGATCACCGGGGCGCACCACGACGTCACCGGGGGGTGGGGCGGGCGCGTCGGTGGAGACGGGCCGGCCGGCGGCGACCCAGGCCGGGTAGCCGCCGTGCAGCAGGCGTACCGGCCGGTGACCCGCCCAACGCAGCGTCCACCAGGCCCGCGAGGCGGCCAGGCCGTCGCCGCCGTCGTACACCACGACCGGGTGACCGGCGCGGACGCCGGCGGCCCGCAGCGCGGCCTGCAACGCGGCCGGGTCGGGCAACGGGTGCCGGCCGCCGGCGCCCGGCGCCCCACAGAGCGCGGTGTCCAGGTCGACGAAGACCGCCCCGGGCAGGTGGCCGGCGAGATAGTCGTCGCGCCCGGGCGGGCCGATGAGCCGCCAGCGGACGTCGAGCAGGGTGGGCGGATCGACCTGGTCGAGCTCGTTGACGAGCCGATCGACCTCGACCAACGGCTCCTGGGTACCGGACATGGCGACCATCCAACACCATTCGTGTAGACGGCACGCGGTTCGGCGGCGGTCGCCAGTCGTTCACCGAGGTAACATCGTGCACCGGAGGGCCGCTGACCTTATGAAGTCTCACGACCTGGTCGACACGACCGAAATGTACCTGCGCACCATCCTCGAGTTGGAAGAAGAGGGGGTGCCACCGCTGCGTGCCCGGATCGCCGAGAGGCTGCAGCAGAGTGGCCCCACGGTGAGCCAGACCGTCGCCCGGATGGAGCGCGACGGCCTGCTCACAGTCGAGGGCGACCGGCACCTGACGCTCACCGCACTGGGTCGCGGCAGCGCCGTGTCCGTGATGCGCAAGCACCGCCTCGCCGAACTGCTTCTGGTCAACGTCATCGGGATGCCCTACGAGGAGGCCCACGAGGAGGCCTGCCGTTGGGAGCACGTGATGAGCGACGCGGTGGAGAAGCGGGTCTACGACCTGCTCAACCGGCCGACCCGTTCCCCGTACGGCAACCCGATCCCCGGGCTTCAGGAGCTGGGCTCGCCGGCGGCGGAGGCCACAGATGCCGCCGAGGGCGAGCGCAACCTGGCCTTCCCCGGCCTCTCCGGGTCGGTAGTGGTGCGCCGGATCTGCGAGAGCGTGCAGAAGGACGCCGACGTGCTGCGCCAACTCCACGCCGCCGGTGTCGACCCGGGCGCCACTGTGACAGTGGCCCAGGAGCGCGACGGGGTGTCGATCGACCGCTCCGGTGACCGGGTGCGACTGCCCCGCGAGGTCGCCTCCCGGGTCTTCGTCGCCGCCAACTGAGCAAACGGGCTGAGCAATCGGGCACCCGGGCGTCACAACGCCCGGGTGTCCACCTTTTTCGCCAACGCGGTCAGGTCACCGGTCAGTTTCTCCACCGCCGAGCGCTCACTGCCGCGGGCCGTGGTCCAGCTCACCGTGGCCAGCCGTCCATCGCCGGCGAGCCAGCCCACCTCGGCGACCGGCCCATGCCCGCTCGCCGCGGCGGTGGTCCGCTTGTACGCCTGCTGACCCAGGCCGGTGACCTTCGCCGCCTTGTCCGGCACCACGTCCGCGCCGAAGCTGACCTTGTCGACAGTGGTCTCGGTCACGCTGAGCGTCAACTCCGGCAGGGTGGCACCCGCGGCCCGGACCACACAGGTGTGGGTGTCGCCCTGTTCGCTGGCCGCCGCCACGTCGAAGCGGACCTTCACCACCTGCTCGATCACCGTGAAGTCCAGCAGACGGCAGGCGCCGCCCGAGGAGGCCGCCGCCACGTCCACAGCGATCGGCACCGGCGGCGGCACCGCCACCGGTTCCGCCTCGTCGGCACAGCCACTCACCAGCAGCCCGGCCAGCCCGGCGACCACGATCCGACCGCGCACACTCAACCCTCTCGCCGACCGACGGCGGAAGGCGCCCGCCAGATGTCCGTCGGACACCGTACGGGGTGTCGGTGTCGGGCGGAAGTCCTCGTTTACACCGATTCCGAGGGTGGATCATTCACGTACGGACAGTGACGGCAGCCGCGCCCGCAGCACGTGCCACGGCGGGCCAGGAAACCGGCACTGAGCACGAACAGCCCGCTCGCCGGGTCGAGGTAACCGGCCTCACCGGCGGCCAACGCGGCGGCGTGCGCGGCAAGGATCCGGGCCCGGTCAGGGTGTTCGGGCGGCAGCCGGGACGGGTGCGGCTCGGTGAGCGGCCGGTCGGCCAGGGGTCGTCGCTCTCCGGTCACCGCAGCAGTCTAGGGACGGTTCGTTGTCGGCCTCCCGCTGCCTGGGTGCGCGACATGCCCCCGGCGTCGTCGCGGCGAGCGGTCGTTTCGTCGTACGGTCCGACGACGATCAGGTTCGACACCCGTCAACGCATACGGAGGGGAACGATGCGGAAGATCGTTGTGCAGATGAGCGTGTCGTTGGACGGGTTCTTCGAGGGCCCGGGCGGCGACATCGGCTGGCACCAGGTCGACGAGGAGTTGCACCAGCACTTCAACGACGTGATCGCCCCGATGGGCGGGTTCCTCAGCGGCCGGGTCAGCCACGAGTTGATGGCCGCCTACTGGCCGACCGCCGACCAGGACCCGACCGCCAGCGGCCCGGAGCGCGAGTTCGCCCGCATCTGGCGGGACATGCCGAAGATCGTCTACTCGCGCACGCTCGACCATGCCGACTGGAACGCCACCGTGGTGCGCGAGGTCGACGTCGAGCAGGTCCGCAGGCTCACCGCCGAGCCGGGCGGCGACCTGGCGCTCGGTGGGGCCGACCTGGCCGCGACGTTCGCCCGGCACGACCTGATCGACGAGTACCGGATCTACGTCCACCCGGTGCTTGTCGGTCGGGGCCGCCGACTCTTCCCCGAGGCGGACGGCCCGACCGGCCTTCGACTCGTGGAGAGCCGTGTCTTCGGCAACGGGGTGGTTCTGCTCCGCCACCAGCGGGTCCGCTGACCGACGAGCGCAGCGGCTTGAGTCTCCACCGGGGGGAGACGCGAGGGTGGAGGCATGAGCGGGCAGACGTTTCACACGATCGGCGACCTGGCCCGACGGACCGGCCTGAGCGTCAAGACCATCCGCTACTACGCCGACAGCGGGGTCGTGCCGCCGACGGACCGGAGCCCGGCCGGCTACCGGCGGTACGGCCCGGTGGCCGTGGCCCGGTTGGAGCTGGTCCGGACGCTGCGTGACCTGGGCCTGGACCTGGCCACCATCCGGCGGGTGGTGGACCAGGAGGTACCCCTGCACGAGGTGGCCGCCGCGCACGCCGAGGCGTTGGCCGTGCAGATCCGGGTGTTGCGGCTGCGTCAGGCGGTGCTCACCGTCGCGGCGAGGCGCGGGTCGGGCCCGGCCGAGGTGGACGAGCTGCACCGACTGGCCCAGCTCACCGCCCGCGAACGAGGGCAGTTGGTGGCGGACTTCCTGGACGGCGTCTTCGCCGGCCTCGGTGACCAGCCCGCGTACCCGGGTGTGATCGTCTCGATGACACCGGAGCTTCCCGACGACCCCAGCATCGAGCAGATCGAGGCGTGGCTGGAGCTGGCCGAGCTGTGCCGGGATCCGGATTTCCGGGCCCGGATGCGGCGGCTGGTCCGGCAGCACGCCGCCGACCATCCCGTTCCGGGGCTGCCCCGCCCGGACGCCGTCGCGGTGGTCCGGGACGCGGTGGTTCCCGCCCTCGCGGCCGGTCTCGACCCGACCAGCCCGGACGCCGATCCGGTGGTCGCGGCCGTCACCGGCCGGTACGCGAACCTGCACGGTCACCCGGACGACGCCGACCTGCGTGAGCGGTTGCTCGACCGGTTGGTGCCGGCCAACGACCCTCGCCGGGACCGCTACCTCGACCTGTTGGCGGTGCTCAACGGCTGGTCCACGGGCGACGCGACGGCGCCTGCCGTGGACTGGTTCATCCGGGCCCTGCACCACCGGATGCCCGAGCCGGCTCGTTGAGCGGACCGGGTCTGGGCGGCTGGCGGCCGGGTCGGTTTGGCGGCGTCAGCCGAACCAGGTCAGCGACTGGCCGTGGCCTCTGGCCCAGGCCAGCGGCTTTCCGTCGAGCGCGAGGACGTTGTGCAGCGCGTCGCTCGGCGGGTCGGGCAGCCCGTCGTACCGGAGCACCTCCGGCCCCTCGTTCGCGACCCAGTGCCCCGGCAGCTCGCGGACCAACCGGACGAACGCGTCCCGGCGCGGAGGCGGCACCTGATAGAGCACTGACGTGTGGAAGACCACAAGCGTCGCGTCGGTCGGCGCCCGCGCGGCCAGCGCCGGCAGGTCGTCCACCAGGTCGCCGCGGACCAGCAGCGGCGGGTCGGCGACGGCGACGGCCGCCGCGGCGCGCAGCCGGGCCCGCCGGTGGGCGTGTTCCGGCCAGATCAGCGCGTCCAACCAGGACACGTCGCCGCGGTCGGTCACGTCGAGCGGGTTGAGGTCCAGGCCGGCCCGCCACACCACCTGGGGTACGCCTGTCGGCGGCACCAAGCCGTTGGCCGCGCACTCCAGGATCGGCGCACCGGAGCCGATCCGATGATCGCCGTATCGGTAGGCGTACCGGTCGGGGTAGAGGCAGAGCCCCGCCGACGCGCCGACCTCCAGCAGGGCGAGGGGCTGCGGCAACGCGGCGAGCACCGGCAACAGGACAGCGCACCGGCCCGCCTCGTTCGTCTGGGTGGCCCGGATGAGCAGCTCCGCCTCGACGGCCGGCCAGTGCGTCACCACGAAGTCGTGGAAGGTGACCGGGTCGTCGACCGGGCCACCGAGCCAGCGGACGACGCCGAACAGCAGATTCGGCTGCCGCTTGGTCGGCGGGAGCCCGTCGAGCAGGGCGAGGAGGTCGTCGTCGCGGGCGACGGCCTGCGACAGGCGCTCGTACGTGGGCGACACTCCACGCGCCTCGCGGCTGCCGAACTCGGCGTACGTCTCAGCGATCGTCATGCCCTCATCGTCGCAGCCCATTCCTCGGACATTCAGCCCCCATTCCCGTGCGCTGACTCACTCGCCTCGTACAGTGCTGCGGCGGCTGGACCGTTGAGCAGCAGCTCAGCGGGGTCGCGCAGGGGCAACGGGGAGGAACGTGTCGTGCGGGGTGACGGTGTCCGGGTACTGATCGTCGGCGGAGGTGTCGCCGGGCTGGCGACTGTGGCCGCGCTACGCGAGTGGGGCGCCACTGTCGACGTGGTCGAGCGGGCATCCGGGCCGACCGACTCCGGCACCGGCATCTACCTCACCGGGAACGCGACGCGGATGCTCGACGTACTCGGTCTGCGGGAGCCGGTAGCCGACGTCTCCGTGGAGATCACCCGGCAACGCAGCGCCAACCAGCGTGGGCGTCGCCTCTTCGACATCGACGTGGCCGCGCTGTGGGAGGGCGTCGGGCCGTGCGTGTCGTTGCCCCGGGCGCAGCTGCACCGGGCGCTGCTCGACGGCGTCGGCGACGCCCCGATCCGCTGGGGATGCCAACCGGTCGCGCTCCTTACGGAGGGCGACCGGGTCGCCGTCGAGTTCGGCGACGGTGCCACCGAACGGTACGACCTGGTGCTCGGCGCGGACGGGGTGAACTCGACGGTCCGCCGGCTCGCCTTCGACGGCCAGGCCGCCCGGGACCTCGGCCAGTACGCGTACCGGTGGGTCGCTCCCCGCATCGACGACGAGCCGGTCTGGTCGGTGCAGTTGGGGCGCGGAAGGCAATTCCTGACGATCCCGATCAGCGCCGACCAGACGTACTGCTACTACAACGACGGCCCGGTTGCCGACCGTCCCGGCTGGCGCGACGAGCTGGGGGCGACGTTCACCGAGCCGGTGGCCACCATGCTCAAGGCCCTCGACTACGACGACAGCACCCTGCACGCGGGGCCGAACCAGGAGGTCGTGCTCGACTCCTGGTCCCGGGGGCCGGTGCTGCTGGTCGGCGACGCCGCCCACGCCACCTCTCCGAACATGGCCCAGGGCGCGGCGATGGCCCTGGAGGACGCGGTCGTGCTCGCGTCGTCGTTGGCCGCCGCCGATTCCGTCGCCGACGCACTGCGGAGTTTCGAGGCGCGGCGCCGCCCACGTACGAACTGGGTGCTCAGTCAGACCCACCGTCGCGACAAGGCCACCGGGCTCCCGCCCGCATTGCGCGACCTGGTGATGCGCCACCTCGGCGAGCAGATGTTCCGCTCGAACTACGGGCCCCTGTTCGCCCAGCCCTGACCGGTCCGACGTGGCCGGCCCGCTCACGGCAGCTGGCCCGGCCGGTCGACGATTGCGACCCGCAGGAGCGCGGCAGCCGACTCCAGTGACTCCTTGCCGTTACGGATCACCGAACTACGGGTGCCAAGGTAGACGTGAGAGTCCCGATCGAAGATGAGGTCCACGTTGCCTCCGAAGACACCGGGCATCCGGATCGCCACCCCGTGCCGGCCGGCGACGTCCACCACGTCGCCCGAAATGACGACCGCTCCGGGCTGCCGTGCCAGCACTTCGAACAGCGCCGCCAGCGCTCGGGGCGGCACGTAGCCGTCGAGCATCGACCACGCGGTGGTGTACGCCATGCTCTCGTCCCCGTACACGGCCTCCTCGTCGGCGCCTTCCGGAAGGTGCAGGTCGACCGGGTGTTCCCGAAGGTATCGAAGCAGCTCGTCCGGATCGGTGGGCAGGCCGCCGTGGTACGCGGGCGGCTGGAACGCGTCCAACTCCTTCGTCGGATCGGCGGCATCGCCCATCCGGAGCACCCTCAGCTCGCCCCACCCGTTCGGGTCGCTCTCCGGTCGGTAGCGTCCCTGCGTGTACGCGACTCCACCGGCCGACTTCCACAGTTGGTTCCGGATGGTCTGGTACGGGCCGCTGTCCGGCAACTCCCGGACCGTCGCCAGGGTTTCCGTGAAGACGTACTGATCGGGCCGGGCGGTGAGTTCCGGCTGCTGCCGGGCCGCGTCGGCCGCCAGATGGAAGATCTCCGAGGCGCTGGCCGTCGGCGGCGGCTGGTCGCCGAGCCTCATCGTCTGGACTCCCAGCGCACCAGCGGTCAGTGCGACTGCCAGCCCGAACGCCCCGGCGAGGCGCCAACCGCGCAGGAACCGGGTACGACGTCCGGCAGGACGGGCCGCCGACGCCATCTCGGCCCGTTGAGTGACGTGTGCGGTCAGATCTTCGAGGAGCTGCTCCTCGAAACCCTGCGGCGACCGTTCGATCTCGTTCATCGTCATCTCCGTCTCCTCAGGCGAGGGTGGTGACCGGGCGGGCGAGCACGGCGCGGACGACGCGACGGGCACGATGCAGGCGGACCCGAGCGGCGACCGGTGACATCCCGAGCACTGTCGCCGCCTCCGCGACGGTGAGGCCGTCCACGGCGACGAGTTCGACGAGCGTCCGGGTGCCCTCGGGTAGCTCGCTCAGCGCCCGATGGGTCCGGCGGGCCGCCGACTCGGCGTCGATCCGCTCCTCGATGCGGGCGATGTCATCGGGGCCGAGGTCCCGTCGTCCGGCCAGTCGGCCGGTCACCCGCAGCCGTTGGGCCGCCCGACGCCGCTCGTCACCGATGACGTTGCGGGCCACCCCGTACAGCCAGCCGATCTGGCTACCCCGGTCCGGGCGGTACCCGGCCGCCGACTCGATCACCGCCAGGAACACGTCGGCGGTGAGGTCGGCGGCGAGGTGTGGGTCGTCGACCCGCCGCGCCACGAACCGGCCCACGGCCTCCAGGTGCCGCCGGTAGAAGACCTCGAAGGCCACCGGATCGGTTCCGATGCCGGAAATGTCATCATCGGCTCGGCTCGGCTCATTCACAGGCCGTCCTCCCTCGTAGCCCTCACACCCCTTCTTCGTAAGGCGGAGCACGAGTGTTACCGAACCGACGAATGGCAGCATGCCCCGGTGCGGGTCTGCCCGGCGCTGACGGCGGTGCTGCTGGTCCAGTTGGGCAACCGCCCTGGTGATGCGGCATCATCGAACCACCGGCGACTGGCGGCACGGGGATGGTGGAACCATCGGGGAGCCTCTCGCGGGCGTCGACCGCCTGGGCGCCTGCGTCGAGGAACCATCATGACCACGACCAGCGAATCCACACAACAGCACACCCCGTTGGGCACGGCCCGCCTGCTGCCGGGTGCACCCGTCGCCGAAGCCGTCCTGGCCGAGACCGCGACCGCTGCCGCCGGCCTGCGCAGCCGCGGGATCACACCGAGCCTCGCCACCATCCTCGTCGGTGATGACGACGCCAGCGCCGGTTACATCGCGATCAAGCAGCGTCAGGCCGCCGCGCTCGGGTTCGCCTCCCCACACGTGCATCTGCCGGCCACCGCAACCCAGGCCGAGCTACACCAGGCCATTGCCCGATTCAACAGTGATCCCGCCGTACACGGGCTGCTCGTGCAGTACCCGGTTCCGGGGCACCTGGACTACGACGCGGCGTTGCAGACCATCGACCCGGACAAGGACGTCGACGGCATGCACCCACTGAACATGGGGCGTCTCGCCGTCGGCCTGCCCGGCCCGCTGCCGTGCACCCCCGCCGGCATCGAAGCCCTCCTGGCGTACTACGAGATCCCCGTCGCCGGCCGTGAGGTCGTCATCCTCGGCCGCGGCGCCACCCTTGGCCGCCCCCTGGCGATGCTGCTCGCCCAGAAGCGCCCGACCGCCAACGCGGCCGTCACCGTCGTCCACACAGGTGTGCCCGACTGGGCCCGCTACACCCGCCGCGCCGACATCCTCGTGGCCGCCGCCGGCGTACCCGGGATCGTGCGGCCTGAGCACGTCAAGCCCGGCGGGGTCGTCATCGGCGCCGGCGTCCGCTACGACGGGCGGCGTCTCCTGCCGGACGTGGACGAAGCGTGCGCCGAGGTCGCCGGCGCGATCACGCCCCGGGTGGGCGGGGTCGGTCCGACCACCGTCGCGATGCTGTTCCGCAACGCCGTGCGCGCAGCCGAGCGAGCAAGCCAGTAGCCCGGTCACCAGGGTCACTTGATCCTGAGGACGAGGTAGACGAGTGGGCCCAGCTGGCAGCCCACCGCGCATCATGCTGACGAGCGTGATGCCTGTGAGTCATCAAGATGACCCACAGGCATCACGGCCAACGACAACATGCCCTCCCGCGCGAGCCTCCAGGGGACCCGGAAACGGCGCTGCGCCTTCAGCACCGACCCCCGCATCACCGACCTGCTCAGCCACACCACCGTCCTGATCGTCCCCACCATCAACGGCGACGGCCGCGCCAAC
>NZ_JBEZGJ010000175.1:0-15693 GCF_040649965.1 Micromonospora sp. NPDC048843 | reverse complement strand
ATAATTGGCACTGGCTTTACAAGCACCCTGTTGAGTTCTCAAAGAACAACCACACACCGACCAGAAGCCCCACCACAGTGGAACCCCAACCGGGGCTTTTCGTACCGTGTCCCCGCCGCTCTCGCGCCGGGCACTTTTACTACGTTACCTCACCGTCTTCGCCGTGTCAAACCGTGTGTCCCGGTCTGTCATGCTTCGTACGGGTCAGCGCCGGCGCACTCACGCAGCAGCGAACCGCTGCGTCAGGTCGTCGGATTCAGCAGACCGGCCGCTGCGGTTTCCCGCAGTCTCGCCCGGTTCCCTGCCGGTCGTGAACCTTACCCGGTCGGCTTCGCCGCACCAAATCCGCCTCGCGGCCGATCCGGCGAGCCCCGCCCGGACCGCGTCTCGCAGGAGCGAACCCCTGCTCGACCCGGTTGCCATCCCGTTTCGGCGCTCTAGGACCTTCGTCCCGTTTGCCCCGTTCCGCGCTGGCAGAGAGAAAGTTACGCGTCTGCGGGTTTGATCGTCAAATCCACGGGTAGCGGCGCGCGTCACATTCGCTCGTCTGAGCAGTTTCCCCAGGTCAGAGCCGTGTCGTCGGCAACGGGCGCTCGGCGACCATCGCGCCAGGCCGGCCTGGCCCGCAGAAGCGGCGGCGATCAGGACGGCTGCCGCCGCCGGGCGGCGAGCCAGCCCCGGACGCCGAGAACGCCGGCGGTGGTGCCGATTGCCAGGGACGCGGCGATCAGGAGAGCGTGCACCCACAGGAAGCTGGTGGCTGCGCCGTCGGCCACCGTGCCGGACGCCCAGGACCGCGGGTCCTGCCAGATGGCCACCGCGAACCTCGGCCAGATCACCCAGGTCCAGACGCCGACTCCGACCAGGAAGAGACTCCACCCTCGCGACAGCACCATGGCAGCCGAGTATGCCAGCGCACCTGGTCACCGGGCCCGCGCCGACCATCGGCACCGCGGAACCCGCGGCGGCACGAACGCCGGGCGGACCGCCCCACACCTCGGCAGGAGCGCCTCCGGGTAGAGCGCAGGCCGTTTCCGGCGGCAGCGGGATGGGCACTGCGAAGGGGGACAGCTGAGGACCGTCCCTTGGAGGTGCCCCGTGCAACCCTCGATCTTCAACCCCTGGGCCTGGCGTGATCCGTCCGCCTTGGCCGGCGGGTACACGCAGACCACCCCCTCGGTCACCCCTCCGGAGGGTCAGGAGGGTGGGCACGACGGCCCGGACGCCCCCGGCCCGGGTACTCCCGTCGACCTGGTGGGTTATCAGGTGCAGGCGAGCGACGGGCGGATCGGCACCATCGACGAGGCGAGCGACGAGGCGGACGCCGGGCACCTGGTGGTGGACACCGGGCCGTGGATCTTCGGCCAGAAGGTGTTGCTGCCGGCCGGGACGGTCGACCGGGTGGATCACCAGGAACGCGTCGTGCACGTCGACCGGACCCGCCAGCAGATCAAGGACGCGCCACCGTTCGATCCGGTTTCGGCCGACCAGGAGTATCGCGAACGCGTCGGCGCCTACTACGCCGACAGCTACCTCCCCCCTCCCGGCGCCATCCCGCGGGTAATCTGAGGCCGTGGTCCGGACGGGCAACTGCGCATCCGAGGCGGTCGAGCTGGTCGACGGCCGCTTCCCCGGTGCCGTGCCCGAGATCCCGACCAGTTTCGGCGATGGCCGTGAGCAACTTCTGAACGTCCTCCGTGCCGGTGGTCTGCGGTTTCGCGCCGGCGCGCGATGGCGGGCGACTCGCTGAGTCGATCCCGCTGACCGAGCAGGGCTGAGCCAGCCCTGCTCGGCGCGCGCCCACGCGTGACCCACCAACGGAACGAGAGGCACCACCATGTCCGTCGCACGAATGCTCACCGGCGACCGGCCCACCGGCCGCCTGCACCTCGGCCACTACGTCGGTAGCATCGCCAACCGGGTACGGCTGCACCGACGCTACGAGAGCTTCTTCATCATCGCCGACCTGCACATGCTCACCACCCGCAACCGTCGGGAGGACATCGACCAGGTTGCCGGCAACGCCCGCGAGATGGTGACCGACATCCTCGCCGCCGGCGTCGACCCGGACCGGGCCACGTTCTATCTCCAGTCGGCCATCCCCGAGGTCGGCGACCTCAACACCCTCCTCCAGAACCTGGTGACCGTCCCCCGGCTGGAGCGGGTGCCCTCGCTCAAGGACATGGCCCGCGACGCCGGCAAGGAGGAGATGCCGTACGGGCTGCTGGGTTACCCGGTGCTCCAGGCCGCGGACATCCTCTGCGTGAAGGGTGAGGTGGTTCCGGTCGGCCGGGACAACGCCGCACACGTCGAGGTGACCAGGGAGATAGCCCGGCGGTTCAACCACCTGTACGGCCCGGTCTTCCCGGTGCCCGAGTTGATCCCGGCTGACACACCGAGCCTGGTGGGGACCGACGGCGCGGCCAAGATGAGCAAGAGCCGGGGCAACGCGATAGCGCTCTCCGACGACCCGGCGACGGTGCGTCGCAAGGTGCTCGGCATGTACACCGACCCGAACCGGGTGCGGGCCGACGTGCCGGGCACCGTGGAAGGCAACCCGGTGTTCGCGTACCACGAGGTCTTCAATCCGGACCGCGACGAGGTGACCGACCTGGCCCGGCGGTACCGGGCCGGGCGGGTGGGTGACGTGGAGGTCAAGGAACGGCTGATCGCCGCGCTGGACGGGTTCCTGGCGCCGATCCGGCAGCGCCGGGCCGAGATCGAAGCCGACCGTGGCCTGGTCGACCGACTGATCGTCGAGGGTACGGAACGAACCCGCCAGGAGGTACGCCAGACGGTGCTCGAGGTACGCCGGGCGATGGGGCTGACCAGCGCGTACCAGCAGGTGCGGCGGCGAGCTGAGCGGAGCCGGCGCCGGACGGACGCCTCGACCTGAGGCCGGGGCGTCCGGTCGGCGATGTGGCGCCGGGTCCGCTGCGACACCATCGGGGTCTCAGCGGATCCGGACGTCAGCCAGGTCCAGAGTGATCGGCGTCCAGGAGAGGTCCGGGGTGCGGTCCTCCTGGCGGATGTGGATTCGGCGTCGCGTCGGCACGACCAGCCCGTCGACCTCGGTTGATCCGCTGACGTAGTGCGCGACCCGGGAGGAGCCGTTGACCACCGGCTGGTAGTCCATGCGCCGCAGCAGCCCGTTGTCGTCGAAGTAGTACAGCTGGGTGTCGCTGTGGGTGTGCACGCTCTCGGGGTACGTGACGCGCAGCACGCGCCACGACTCGCCGTCCTCCGTCCACGGCTCGATCTCGTGCGCCTCGATACCCGGCCAGGTGAACAGGAACGGCTCGACGAGGTAGTGCCAGGTGGCGTAGCCACGGAAGTAGGCCGCCTGGGCGAGCGTCCACTGGCTCTCCCCGGTGTAGCCGGCAAAGCTGGCCCGAGGATTCGTCAACTCGTCGATCAGGCTGCCGTCCGCTGCGGTGACGGTGACCCGGTCGGTGTCGCCGTCGTACTCGGTGACCTGGCCGGTGCCCTCCTGGACGTGGCGGATCCGTTCCCGGTGCAGATCGGCCTCGACAAGTTCGGTGCTGTCGAAGTCGGGACGGCCCTTGAACGCCCAGAACGGGCCGCCGTAGGTGAGCCGGGTGGTGAGGGTCGATGCGGTGTTCCAGCGATCGAGGCCGCCGTGGCGCTCGATGACCTTGGCAAGCAGTGCATCCATCGCTTACTCCTAAGTTAGGACTAGATGGTTCGACGTTAGCACCGTTCGGTGGACGCCGACTACGATGGCCGTGTGACTCAGCGGACTTACCAGGACGCCTGCGGGGCGGCGCGCACGATGGACATCGTCGGCGAGCGCTGGGCTCTGTTGATTGTTCGAGAGTTGGTGTTCGGCCCGAAGCGTTTCGGCGATCTGCGGGCCGGCCTGCCGAAGGCCAGCCAAAACGTGCTCAGCCAGCGACTGCGGGAGCTGGAGCAGTCCGGCATCGTCCGGCGGGTGCAGCTCGGGCCGCCGGCAAGCGTGCACGCGTACGAGCTGACCGAGCGCGGCCAGCAACTGGAGCCGACACTGATCGAGTTGTCGCGGTGGGGGGCCGGCCTGCCCGCGGAGCCGGACGTCGAGATGAGCACCGACGCGTTCATGCTGTTGCTCAAGGCCCTCTATCGGCCACCGGCCGGCGAGCCGGTGACCGCCCGACTCCGGTTGCAGGTGGGCACCGACGCCTTCGAGGTGGCGGTCTCTCCGAGTGGGATACGCGTGGCCCGCGGTCGGTCGGGCCCCGTCGACGTCACTGTCACAGGCACTGTCAGAGCACTGCGGGACCTGATGTTCGGCGGCACGCCGCTGCGATCGGCGGTTTCGGTGGGCGACATCGACGTGCAGGGCGACAAGGCGGCGGCTGAGCGGTTCTTCCTGCTCTTCGGAGCGACGCCGGGCGAGTAGACCGGATGAACCGTCGACCCTTATGGCGCAGAATGCGAGGGTGAGGAGGATTCTCGACGTTCGTCCGGTGCCGGCGGGGCTGACGCACCGGACCACGATGTTCGAGATCTTCTTCGACCTGGTCTTCGTCTTCGCGCTCACCCGGGTCATCACGTTCATGGCGGGGTCGCCGAGCGCGCTCACCCTGGCCCAGGGGCTTCTCCTGCTGCTCCTGCTGTTGTACTCCTGGTCGCCGTACATCTGGGTGGGAAACCTGGTCCGGCCGGACGTCGGCCCGGTCCGCGCTGTCACCCTTGTCGCGATGGCGGCGATCTTCGTGGCCGCGTTGGTGTTGCCGGACGCCTGGAAACAGAGCCCGGAGCTGTTCGACGCGCCGCTGACCCTCGCCCTGGCCTACGTGGTCGGCCGGGCCGTGCAGCTCGTGATCCTCTACTGGGCGAGCGCGACGAACCCCCCACTGCGGTCGACGCTGCGGTTCTTCACAGTGCCGGTGGTGCTGGGCTGGGTCCCGCTCATCATCGGTGCCCTGCTCGGCGGTGCGGCCCAGACGGCGCTCTGGACGGTGGCCTTCTTGCTGAACATCGGCGGCGCCCGGATCGCGTCCACCTTTCGGCCGTGGCAACTGCGCAGCGTGGACCACTTCAGCGAGCGGTTCGGCCTGGTGCTCATCATCGCGCTGGGAGAGTCCCTGATCTCTGCTGGCGCGGGCCCGAGGGCGACGGCACCGGTCGGCTCCGCCCTACTGGCCGCACTGCTCGGCCTCACCTGCACGGTCTGCCTGTGGTGGCTCTACTTCGACCGGCTGGCGTCCGCCGCTCGGGAAGCCGTCGGCAACGTGCCGGGTGAGCGACGGGCCCGCGTGGCCGGCGACGCGTACGGCCTGGGGCACTCCACGCTGATCATCGGCGCCATCTACGTCGCGCTCGGCATCGAGGAGGTGATCGCCCAGCTCACCGAGGAGTCGGCACACCCCGACCGGCTGGGCTGGGAGGCCACCACCGCGCTCTACGGCGGCGCCGGCCTCTACCTGCTCAGCAGGTTGGTGTTCCGCCGGCTGACAGTTGGCGCGGTGTACCCGGCGCAGGTCGTCGCCGCGCTGCTGCCGCTGGCCCTGCTGCCGATCGGCCGATCCCTGCCGCCACTGGTGGCGCTCACAGTGCTGACCGCCTTCCTGATCGGGGTGACCTGGTTCGAACGACGGATGGACCGACGCGACGAACGACCCGAGTCGGCACAGCGACGCCTCCCGTGAGCACAGTCGGACAGCTCGGTCGCGAAAACCTGCCGCGTCGTGTCGATATCCCCGGCCCGCGTTCGTCGTCATGCTGTACGGCGACCCGCCGCACCGAGAGGAGCCGAAACGTGAAGTACATGCTGCTGTTCATGAGCCCCATGGTTGACGGGGAAGTCGTCGACAACGGGTGCAGCTTCGAGGACTGGATCCGCTACGACAGAGAGATGAAGGACGCCGGGGTCTGGGTCTCCGGGCACCCCCTGCAGGACCTGACCACCTGCACCACGGTGCAGGTCAAAGCGGACGGCGAGCGCACGATCACCGACGGGCCGTTCGCCGAGACCCGTGAGCTGCTCGGCGGGTACGACGTCATCGACGTGCCGGACCTCGACGCCGCGCTGGACTGGGCGGCCCGCAGCCCCGGGGCCATCGGCACCGGATCGGTCCAGGTCCGTCCGATCTTCGAGCTCGACATGCAGGAGTGACAGTGCCGGCCGAGGGGGCGGCCATCGGGTCGTCGGTGGAGGCGGTGTTCCGGGAGGAACGCGGCCGACTGCTCGCCTCGCTCGTGCGCCGCTTCGGTGACCTCGACCTGGCCGAGGAGGTCACCTCCGAGGCCATCGAGGCGGCGCTGACGCACTGGCCGACCGACGGCGTCCCGAGCCGGCCGGGTGCCTGGCTGCTCACCACGGCTCGACGTCGGGCAGTGGACCGGCTGCGTCGGGACCGGGTGCTGGCGACCCGGCTCGCGGTACTGCAGGCGGAAGCCGAGCGGGCTGATCACGCGCCGCCCGCCGACGCGGACCGCGACCTGCCCGACGACCGGTTGGCGCTCTTCTTCACCTGTGCGCACCCGGCGCTGGCCGCGCCGGATCGCGGCGCACTCACCCTGCGGTTCCTGGCCGGACTCACCACCACCGAGGTCGCGCGGGCCTTCCTGGTGCCGCCCGCCACCATGGCCCAACGACTCGTCCGCGCCAAACGGAAGATCCGCGACGCACGCATCCCGTTCCGGGTGCCGGGACCCGACGAGCTGCCCGGTCGTCTGCCCACCGTGCTCCAGGCCGTCTACTCGGTCTTCACCGAGGGGTACGCGGCCAGCTCCGGACCCCATCTGCAACGGATCGACCTGGCCGAGGAGGCCATCCGGCTCGGCCGGATCCTGCGTCGGCTGCTGCCGGCCGAGCGGGAGGTCGCCGGGCTGCTCGGCCTGATGCTGCTGGTCCACGCCCGACGGGACGCGCGTACCGGGCCGGACGGCGCCATGATCCTTCTCGACGACCAGGACCGTGGACGCTGGGACCGCCAGATGATCGAGGAGGGGCAGGGCCTGGTGGTGGTCGCGCTCACCGGCCGAGCGCCCGGCCCGTACGGCGTACAGGCCGCCATCGCCGCGCTGCACGACGAGGCCGCCGACGTGGCCAGCACCGACTGGCCGCAGGTGGTGGCCCTCTACGACGTGCTGCTCGGCCTGGTGCCCTCACCGATCGTGGCGCTCAACCGGGCCGCCGCGGTCGCCATGCGGGACGGGCCGGCGGCCGGGCTCGCGCTGCTCGACGAGTTGGCCGACGAGCCTCTGCTGCGCGGCTACCACCCCTACCCGGCGGCGCGGGCCGACCTGCTGCGCCGGCTCGGCCGGTACGACGAGGCCGCAGCCGCGTACCGCAGCGCGTTGACGCTTGTCGGCACCGAACCGGAGCGCGCGTACCTGCTCAGTCAGTTGAGAGCCGTCACGACCGAGTGAGCTGTACCCTTCCCGGGTGAGTCTGCCTCTGCCTCCCGGGCCGTTCGCCGCGTACCTGTTCGACTGCGACGGCACCATCGTCGACTCGATGCCGCTGCACTACCTGGCCTGGCAGCGGGCCCTTGAGGAGTGGGGCTGCGAGTTCCCCGAGGACCTCTTCTACGCCTGGGGTGGGCGGCCCACCGCCGACATCATCGTCGCGCTGAACGAGCAGCAGGGTCTTGCCATGCCGGTGGCGGCCGTCGTCGAGCGCCGGGAGAGCTACTACCAGGAGTTGCTGCCGCAGCTCGCCGCCGTGCCCGAGGTGCTGGCGCACATCCACGACGCGCACCGGCGGGTCCCGTTCGCCGTCGTCTCCGGCAGCACCCGCGCGTCGGTCACCGCCTCCCTGGACGCGCTCGGCCTGCTGGACCGGTTCGACGTGCTGGTCTGCGCCGACGACTACACCCGGGCCAAGCCGAACCCGGAGGCGTTCCTGCTCGCGGCGGAGCAGCTCGGCGTACCCCCGGAGTCCTGCCTGGTCTTCGAGGACACCGACCTTGGCATCCAGGCCGCGACGGCGGCCGGCATGGCGTCGGTACGCGTGCCGCAACAGCGCACGCCCTGACGTCTCAGGCGACCGTCAGCAGGAGCTTGCCGGAGTAGGACGTCTGTAGGCGTTGGTGCGCGTCCCGCACCTTTCCCAGCGGGAACTTCTCCGCGATGTGCACCACGAACGGCCCGGCGGCGATGAGTTCGTTGAGGCGCCGCAACTGTCGAGGGCTCGATTCGCCGTCGTACGCGCGGACCATGACGCCGGGCCGTTCCTGTGGCTCCGGCTGCACCCCGTGAGCGAACGCGACAACCCCGCCGTCGGCCAGCGCCTCGGTGAGCCGGTCCAGCGTCGCGCCGCCGGCCATCGCCAGGATGGCGTTCACCCCGCCCGGCGCCGCGTCCCGGATCCGGGCCAGCACGTCGGTCATGTCGCCGTGGCCATCGAGGGACACGTCGGCGCCGAGCCGGGTCACCAGCGCGACGCCGTCCGCCCCGGACGCCACGGCGATCACGTTCAGCCCCTGCCGCTTCGCCAACTGCACGGCCAGGTGGCCCTGACCGCCGCTCGCACCGAAGATCAGCAACCAGGCGCCGGCCGACAGGCTGATCGCGTCGAGCCCGGCCAGCGCGGTCAGCGCGTCGGTGGGCATGGCACCGGCGTGCTCGGCGGGCACACCGTCGGGCACCTTCGCCACGTACTCCGCCTTGACCGACGCGTACTCGGCGTAGAAGCCGCCCTTCGGCCGACTGGTGGCGGAGACGTAGACCAGGTCACCCACAGCCAGGCCGGACACCTTGCTGCCGGCCGCGATGACGGTTCCGGCACCGTCGGAGCCGGGCACTATCGGGAGCGCCGAGCCCTCCGGCACCAGCACACCCTCGCGCTCGTACGCGTCCCACACCCCGACACCGGCGCTCAAGACCTTGATCAGCACTTCGTCGTCGGCGACCTGCGGGATCGGCAGCTTCCGCAGGGTGATCACCTCCGGCCCGCCGAACTCGTCGAAGGCCGCGGCCTGCATCCGCTCTGGCACATCCCCGTCAACCATGTGGATTCCCTCTCCGTGCCGGCGTCACCGTCGCAGCATGCCGGCTCGGGAACGGGCGTGGTCCGGAGCTGAGCGTCGTTCACCCACAAGGACGAACGCCCGCGCTCGGTGTCCCTGGCCGGGCATAGCCCGGGCGGGCACGGGAATGTCCGCGTACCGCGTCGGGCGCGAGCGCGAGCACGTTCGACGTGGAGGACCGGGCGCGTCGCGCTGGCCGCGGGACCAACAGGAAGGGCATCGTGCACGCTCCGTCGACGCGGGCCACGGCCTGGCTCCTGGTGGCGCTGGCCACTGCCTCCGGCTTCCTCGACGTGATCTGTCTGACCAAGCTCAACGGCTACTTCGCCAGCGTGATCACCGGCAACCTGGTGCACTTCGGCCACGCGCTCGCCACCTCCGACACCCGCTCGTTCGCGGGGGCGGTGGTGGCGGTTGGCGGGTACGCGGTGGGCGTGGCCGCTGCCACTGTGCCGTTGCGCCACACCCCGCCGGGTTGGAACCGGCGTACCGCTGTGGTGACGTCGGCCGAGGCGGTGCTGCTGCTCGGCTTCACTGCGGGCTGGTTCGCCTGCTCGGCACGTCCCGGGTACGGCTTCGGGCTCGTGCTGCTGGCGATGGCGGCCGTGTCGAGCGGCATCCAGAGCGTGATCACCGTGGCCGCCGGCGTACGAGGTGCGTCGACCACCTACCTGACCGGCTCGCTGACCGAGTTGGTCCGGCGTCGCGTCGTCGACCCGCACCGGTTCGCCGACGTGGGTGGTGTCGGCCGGCTGGCGGGGCTGGTGGTCGGCGCCTTGCTCGGCACTCTGGTGCTGCGTACGGCCCCGACCTGGGCATCCGTGCCGGCGGCGGTGCTGGTGATCGCCGTGATCGCGTTCGCGATCGGCCTGACCCAGCGGGCGAGAGCCGCCGCCGGCCGAAGCCGGCCGAGGTGACCGGAGCCGCGATCAGGAGGTCTGCGGCTCCGGGCCACGAAGCGCCTGCTCGACGGCGTCGCGTACGCGGGCGTCCTCGCGCGCCTTACTCTGCGCCCGGTTGCGGCGTCGGTACAGGTACGCCCCGACGAGCACGGCGATCAGCACGACGAGCACCAGCACCAGCATCCAGGGCAGGGCCCAGCCGTGCGCGGTGACCTGGACCGGCTTGAGCGAGGTGGTGGAGCCCGAGGCGTCGGTGAGCAGGGGCGTCAGTGTCGCGGTCGCGGCCAGCGAGATGGCGGGAGCCACCCCGTGTACGGGCACCGTGACGTCCCAGCTCTCACCCGGAAGCAGCTCCGGCGGCGCGGCGACATCCTCGGCCCGCACCCGCAGCAGGCCGAACGGACCGGAGACGGTCACCGCCTGCTTACCGGACAGAGCCGCGTTGCCGACGTTGTGGACCTTGTAGGTGATGGTGGCGTCACCCTTGCTGAACGGGTTGGTCGGCCCGGCGTACGTGACGTCGAGGTTCTCGATCGCGAGGTTCGGCTTCAGCTCGCCGCCCACCCGCAACGTGATCCGGATGCCGAGGCGCCGGTCGACGTTGATCCCCTCAGCCTGGTCGGCCTGGGTCAGCGTGGTGAGGATGCCACCCACGTAGTCCCCGGGCGTGGCGTTCTCCGGAACGCTGACAGTGAAGGGGACCTGGGCGGTCTTTCCGGGCTGGATCACGACGCTGCCGGCGTTCGGCTTCACCCAGGCGCCGATCGCGATCGACTTCTTGTCCTTGGTGAGCAGGTCGAGCTGGCCGGCGTCGGTGGTGAAGCCGTCGGCCGCGTACACGGAGAGGGTCAGCGGCGCCGGGCCGCGGTTGGCCACGACCATGGCGTCCTCGACGGCACCGCCCGGGTTGACGTTATAGCTGTAGCTGGACCGGGCCTCGCCGTAGCCGTTGGAGGCCGTCCGGACCGTCCAGGCGACGTTGCCGTCCGCCGCCAGGGCGGGACCGGCACCGACACCGACGGCCGCGACGACGGCGAGCAGGGACAGTGCTGTCGTACGGAGGCGTGCGGCGGTCGTGGTCTTCCAGCGAGTGACGGACGGTTGCATCTCGAGTCCTTGTGGTGATCTTGGTGGTGGGTGAACCGGTGGCGGGGTAGGCCCCGAAGGTGCCTACCCCGCCGAATGGAACGGTCCGGTCAGCTGCTCAAGGCAGTGATCGTGAGGGTGGTGCGGTAGCTGCCCTTCGCGATGCTGTCCGGGATCTTCAGATCCAGGTCAGCGCCGAGCTTGGCGCCGCCACGCGGGTGACCCTGCGCGGCCGCGGCGAGCGCGCTGGAGACCGAGAGGCCCTTGCCCTGGTCGTCGAGCGACGACAGGACCGCGGCACCGGCCTCGGCGCCCGCGCCGGCGTCGAGCACGTACGGGCTCCAGCCGAGGTAGGAGCCGGCGAACTTCTTGTCGGCGTCGGAGAAGTCGCCGACGTTGGCCGAGATCGACCACGGGGCGAGCGACCGGCGGCTGTCCGACACGAGGATCGGGTTGATCTTGCCGTTGGCCTGGAAGTAGGTGCCGTTGCGCTCCTGCGCGGTACCCAGGTCGACCAGACCGTTGTAGCCGTCGATCGTCCAGCCGAACTCGCCCGGAGCCGGGTTCGGCACGTTGACCTGGATGGCCTGGCCGTCACCGTGGAACGGGTGCACCGTCACGTTGTCGACGATCGAGCCGACCGGCTGACCGTCCGGGGTGTTGACGCAGGAGAGGCCCTTCTCGACGGCCGCGTTCGGCGCCGCGCAGGTGCCGCTGCGAACGTTCGCGAGAACCAGCTTGTCGCCGCGAACCTGCACCTTGACGTAGCTGCGCACGTGCTCCTGGTTCTGCACGGAGTTGTACCAGTACTTGTTCGCGTCCAGCGGGTCCGGGCCGTTGCCACGGATGCCGGTGCCGGTGTTGTCAGGCTTCTTGATGTCGTAGTACTTCGAGCCGGAGGCCGAGTTGGCAGTCACGTAGATGACGCCACCCGGGCCGGGGAACACGTCGGCAGCGCCCGGCTTCTCCGCCGGGTTCTCCTTCTGGCCGTTCTTGATGGAGTAGCTGCGGGTGTAGCTGTGGTCGTGGCCCTGCAGGACCATGTCGACACCGAGGTTGGAGAACGCGGTGGTGAAGTCCTCCCGCCGCTGCTTGTTGTCGGTGTCGGTCGCGTGGCTGGCCGGCGAGTAGATGGAGTGGTGGTAGACCAGCACCTTCCACTTGGCCTCGGAGCCGTGCTTGTTGATGACGTCGGTGACGTACGCGACGTGCGCCGCGTCGCCGCCGGCGGAGCCGTCCGCCGGGTTGACGTAGCTGTTGCTGTTCAGGTCGATGAACAGCACATCCTTGTGGATGAACCAGTAGTCGCCGCCGGACCGGGTCGCCTGGTCCCCGTTGTAGTACTGGGCCGAGCGGTCGGTGTTCGGGGTGAAGTGGTGCTGCTCGTACGACTTGCCGCCGACGTCGTGGTTGCCGATGGTGGCGACGAGGGGGATCTGACGCAGCTGGTCGGGGGCCAGGAACGAGGTCCACTGCCCCTCGTCGTTGGCGCTCTCGACGTGGTCGCCGGCAGAGACCAGCAGCTCGGCGTTCGGGTTGGCCGCGGTGGCGACCTTCAGGGTGTCCTCCCAGCCGGCCTGGTCCTTCAGCCGGTCACCGGAGGAGCCGATCTGCGGGTCGCCGAAGAACAGGAAGTCGTAGTCGCCCTCGAAGTCCTGGGTCTTGAAGGCGTACGCCGGGGACCAGCTGCCCTCGGCGCCGACCCGGTACGAGTACGCCGTCTTCTCCCGCAGGTTGCTGATCGTGGCGTGCCGGTTGAAGCCGGCGGTGGAGGTGTTCGCCGCACCGACGGCGTCGAAGCTGACCGCGCCGGCCGGGAACTCGCCGTTGACGATCTCGGCGGTCGGGGCGAGCTGGATCTTCTGCGCGGTGTCGGCGGAGGAGTACCAGCTCACGATGCGCTGGGTCTCGTTGGCGCCGACGCCGAGGACCACACCGGTGATCGTGGTGGACTCGGCCGCGCTCGCGGTGGCCATCAGGCCACTGCCGAGGGCCGCGCCCAGACCGAGGAACCCGGCTGCGACCCCGGCGACCAGGCGCCGCCGCACGAGCGCGGAGGCCCGTGTCGAGGTGCTCAATGTCATCGACATTGTTCCCTTTTCAAATAGAGAAATGGATTGTGCCTTCACCCGACGCTGGGGAAGCAATTCCACGCTTTCGCCGCTCGATGAACCGACCATGAACGTGATCTTGCGAAAGACTGCACTTCGCGAACTACTTAGCCCTACTCATGATCCAGAAACGCGCTGCACAAACCAGATCAACCCCATAATGGACACGGCTGCGGAAACAGCTCCGGTCGCCCAGAGGCCGGCTTTCGGCGCACGACGGCGCAGCACGAACAGCAGCGGGAAGACGACAGCGATAATCGTCAACTGAACGACCTCGATGCCGACGTTGAACACCAGCAGCGACCACAGCAGGGTCCACGACCACGCCTCGTCGATACCCAGCGCGCCCGCGAAGCCAAGGCCGTGCACGAGGCCGAAGCAGAACACCACGCCGAGGCGGATCCAACCGGCCCGATCCAGGCTGAAGTGGCCGCGCCCGGCCGTCTCCAGGTCGGCCGCGTGCTCACCACGCCGCCAGATCCCCCACAGGTGCCAACCGGCGACGACGGCGATCGACAACGCGATGATCGGCTCCACGATCACCCCCGGCACCTCGACCAGGCCGAGCGCGGCGAGCATGAACGTCACCGAGTGCGCCAGTGTGAAGCTGGTGGCCGCGAGCACGATCTCCCGAAGCCGCCGGGACCCGGCGATGAGCGCCAGCAGGAACAGGATGTGGTCGATCCCGGTCAGCAGATGCTCGGCGCCCAGGAGGAAGAACTCGCCGAACCGCTCGTACCAGGCCTGCGCTGTCGAGAAGGACGGGTTGGCGGCGTCGAGCGCCGCACTGCCCGAACGGCCGTCGATCTCGTAGGTGACGATCGTCTTCGTGCCCTTGACGTAGCCCTCGCCATCAGGGAAGAGGCCGCTGCGCACCACGTGCTCGTCGACAGGCTCCGGGCAAGTCCAGTCGAGCAGCAGGTCCGCGTACGGCACGCCCTCGCGCTCGCCGATCGTCGCGTCACCCACCTGGGTCGGCCGGCAGGCCGCACCCAGGGAACTCACCGAGAACCGGTCGGAGACGTAGCCGAGAACCGCCGACGCGTGACCCTTCAGTGCGGCGGCCTGGGCGGCGGTGTCGCCCGCCTCGAACGCGGCGGTTCCCGCTTGGAAGAACGGGTCGTCGTCGCCGGCATCCGCGGCGGACACGACGAGGAGGTCGTATTCGAGCTCCACCCCGGTCCGAATGTGACCCTCATCTCCTGCTGCAATTTTCGCGTACACAGTCGACGAGAAACCGTGCGCGGACGCCGGTTCGGCGCCCAGAAACGGAACCACCGCTGCGGCGAAACCGACAGCGGCGACGATAACGGTACGGCGGATGCGGCCTGACATTCGACTCCCTCGGTTGGCCAGTGCACGTTGCAGGGCGTGGGTGAACACCAACCCGCACACCGATAAACCGCCGGAGAACAACTTCCCCGAACGACCGCCCACCGATTACCGGTGACCGGAATTGAGATAGGAATACGAGGAAGTACGCGCACTTTCCGCCACCACCCGGAGGACGATCACCTTGCGCCCCCCGCTTCGGGCCGTTGCCATGCTGGCCGCGACCGCCGCGCTGGTCACCGCCTGCAACTCCAGCGACGACTGGTCCGAGCCACGTCCGGCGCCCAGCGCCATCGGCACTCTCGGCCCGGGGTTCGTCGACCCCTCCACGAAGCCCGCGCCGGAGGCGACCATCACCCCGCGGCCCGGCTCGTGGGCCGACGTCCACCCGCCGAGGGACTACCGGGTCGTCCTGTTGACCAGCGGTACGGACGACCCGACCAAGGCCCTCGTGACGGCGGTGAAGGAGTGGGCCGACGACGAGCACGTCGACTTGAGGACCACAGTCGTCGGCAATGCGCACGACACCGTTGCCAGCATCGCCACGGCGATGGAGATGGGCCCGGACCTCATCGTCAGCGCGGGCAACGACCTCATCGACGGGCTCGCGCTTGTCACCCCGAACCACCTGGACGAGAAGTTCCTCGTGATCGGTGCGGAACTCGCCGAGCCCACCCACAACGTCACGGCTGTCGACTGGGACGGCGCGTCGTTCCGGGGCGAGGGGCTCGGAATGTCCTCGACGTACGACCCGAACTCGTTCACCGCGGACCGTTGCGCCGCTGCCATCCGGGCGGGCGTGGCCGCCGTCCTCAACGACCTGACCGGGCTCGTGGTCTGGCTCTGACGCTCGGGCTCCGGCTCGGAGCCGCGCGACCCGGCGCGGAGGCGATGACCCTCCGCACCGGGCCTGCGGTCATCCCGCGGAACAGGTGGGAGTCATCCCCGCACCGGTCCCGCTGCCCTGGTAACCGAACTCGGTCGACTGCCCCGCTGCGATGGCGCCGTTGTAGGCGACATTGGTGAACTGAACGGTCCCGGTGCTGCCGCTCCGGTTGGCGCTCCAGACGCTGGTGATGCTGGCGCCCGACGGCAGAGTCATGGTGACCGTCCAACCGTTGACCGGCGCGGTGCCCGCGCTCACCCGCACCGTGGCGACGAAACCGCCCGTCCACTGGTTGACCGACACCGTCGCCGCACAGCCACCACCGGCCGGGGGCGGGGTGGTCGGCGGCGGCGTCGTCGGCGGCGGCGGCGTCGTCGGCGGCCGGCCCCAGGTGATGG
>NZ_JBEZGJ010000174.1:0-15706 GCF_040649965.1 Micromonospora sp. NPDC048843 | reverse complement strand
CGGACAGCGCTACCAGTTCCAGACGGCCCTGTCGGCCGGCACGTCGTCCACCTTCACCGTGCGGGTCCACGATTCCCACGGCGGCCTCGGCATCTCGAACCCGCTGACCTTCACCATCCGTTAGCGCCTCGGCCCGGTGCCCAGCGGGCGATCAATCGTCTCCATCAAACTCGCTTTCGTCGACGAGGCCGCCTAGGAACGTCTCGAAGTCGGGGGCGATGACCGTGATCTGGTAGTTCCACTCCTGGTCGACGTGTACGACTGTCGGCTCGCCGGGGAATCGGTAGTCGAGGGCGATCATGTCGTGGCCCGCTGAGGGGCAGTCGACACCCGTCGTCCAGCGCCGAGCGCTACAGCTTCGCAGGGTCCAACCCCAGCACCATCGGCACCTCGTAGGGCCTCCATCCGGGCCGGTCACGTGTACTCGGGCCGGGACAAGTTCGCTGACAACAACCGTGACGAACATGGGAGCGAGTGCGACCCACCCCAAGACGGCGGCACGCACCAGGCGACGGAGGTCAACCAGGTCTACGTCTTGCGGAGCCTTCAATCGCCCGTGGGCTCGGGCCGAGCGAACCCGAACCTGTTGCGCTGGAACGGTTGGGACGACCGGCAACTGGCCGACCTCGGCTCGACGCTGCTGACGAAACGGCTGCTCGTCGAATCCGAGGCACCCGGACGCCGCCTCGCCGTCTTCAAGGTGCGCTGTTCTCCGCGTCGGTTGCGCCAGGTCAGCGCACCGAGCAGCTCGCCGGGAACGGCGACGTCGAAGCGGATCGGCGTCGCCTCGACATGCACCGGGCTCGCCCCGCATCCGCCGGCGCCGAGCATCGCCCAGTCGTCGTGACCGGGATAGGCCGGGTCGCGCCACGTTGCTGGAGCAGCGCCGCAACAGGCGCGCCGCTGCTTGTTGACGACACGGAGACGGCTCACCACGTAGACCACGCATCGGTCGACATGACGGGGCGGTGACATGCCGCGCGCGGGGACCTGAGCGAGAATGGGCCAGTTCGGACTCTGCGCAACCCTGGAAGGACCCTCCCTTGGCCGGTGGACTCGTAGCCCTGCTGGATGACGTGGCGGTGCTGGCCCGTGCCGCTGCCGCGTCGATCGATGACATCGGGGCGGCCGCCGCGAAGGCCGGCGCCAAGGCTGCGGGTGTCGTCGTCGACGATGCTGCCGTCACGCCGCAGTACGTGCGGAGCCTGGCGGCCGAGCGCGAATTGCCGATTATCAAGCGCATTGCCGTGGGGTCGCTGCGCAACAAGTTCTTCATCATCCTGCCGGCGGTGCTGCTGCTCAGTCAGTTCGTGCCCTGGCTGCTCACTCCGATCCTCATGCTCGGCGGCGCCTACCTCTGTTACGAAGGCGCGGAGAAGGTGTGGGCCAAGATCGCCCATCACGGTGCCCACGGCGCGGGCGAGCAAAAGGTGCAGGACGAGACGACACTGGTGTCCGGGGCGGTACGAACCGACCTGATCCTCTCGGCGGAGATCATGGTCATCAGCCTCAACGAGGTGATCGATGAGGCGTTCTGGTCCCGCCTGGCGATCCTGGCTGTGGTCGCCGTCGTCATAACCGTCTTGGTGTACGGCGTGGTGGCCCTGATCGTAAAGATGGACGACGCCGGGCTGCGCCTGTCGCAACGTTCCGGCGCCGTCGCCACGTTCGGCCGCGGTCTGGTGAGGGCGATGCCGGTGGTCCTCACCGTGCTGACGGTAGTCGGCACCGCGGCGATGCTGTGGGTGGGCGGGCACATCCTGCTGCTAGGCACGAACGAGCTGAACCTGCACTTCCTGTACGAGGCCGTGCACCACGTGGAGGTCGCCGCCCACGACGCCACGGGTGTTCTCGGCGGGCTCGTCGGCTGGCTCGTCAACACGGTGGCCAGCGCGATCCTCGGGCTGATCGTCGGAGCGCTGGTCGTGCTGGTCATGACTCTCACGCTCCACCGCCGCACATCCAAGGCTGCGGCTGCGACTGCGGCGGGCACGACTCGTGCTGACGGCACCATCCCCGCGCCGCCGAGCCGTGCAGCTCGGCGTCGCGACGCTCCTGCGGACCGAGCGCCGCGCGGTTGACCACAACACCATCGCAACTCCACCACGCGGTCAGGCGTCCTGGTGCCGAGCCGCGCTCAACCCGGCTGAGCTGCGCGGGTCGTCCCGGGCCGACCTGTGGCCCTTCGTGCTCTTCCTGGCCGCGGCGTGCTCACCGATGCCGGAGAGACGAGGGTCCTTGACCTCCGGTGATGGAGGTCGAGCGGTGCGGCGTGACCTCCCAGTAGAGGTCGAAGTGGTCAGGCGTGTCGTTCCGGGATGGCTGGCCTCGGCCGGCGTCTCGGTTCGCCTAAGGCCACGTCTGCAGGCATGCTGCAGATCGATGTGGAGCGTTGCGGGTGAGCTTGCTGGACTCCGCCGCAGTTCCGTCATTCGAGGCGCAGATCCCACCCGCAACGCCCTGAGCAGGCCCTTCAGCCTAGAGACCTCTTCGGCGGACCCGAAGAGGTCGGCCCGTTTGCTCCCGGTCGTCAGTCGAGCGGCGTCCGCTCATGCCGATGAGCGCACTCGATCTTTCGTCTCTTCGCGGCATCGTGGCTCTGGAACGTTGTCCGCTGTCGGGGTCAGGAGCGGCGCGGGCGACACGGCAAGCGACCAGGAGAGGGTGACCGACGCCGTATCGTCTTCCTTGACTGCTGTGATCGACCTCATCGATGGATACATGCATCGAGTGCTGAAGGGCAGAGAAGACCCGGTGAGGGTCGTCGGGGAGCTGATGTGTGCGCTGATCGACCTGCCCCCGCCCACGTCGGCCGCTTGTACAACATCTACGGGGACTTGTCGGACATTGTTGACGGCTACCCGTTCGACTACGGCGATGGCACCGAGATGATCGCCCAACGGGAGATTCGCGACGCTGCGTGGGACTGGTTGACCATTGCGCGCAATGCCGAGGGAATAAAGACCTACGTCGACCACTGGGTTGCGAGAATTGCAGCGTTACCGACGACCGACGGAGGACGGCCGTTCCGCCACCCCTGGGTTCAGTGACGCACGGTACCGGCACCGTGCGTGGGGCAGGCCGGCCTCCAGGCGTAGTGCCCGGACCCAACGCAGGGTGTCCGCACATGCCGCGATCCGTGCGCTACGCAGCGTCACGCGAAGTAGGGCAGGCGGCGTTCGGACTGGCCGATGAGCGGTCGTCCGGCAGGATGTGCGCATGGGGAAAGAGGCCGACAGCGCACGTGAGGCTCGCGTGGTCTCTCTGCTGGAGGACAACGTCAGGACCGAACTTCAGGTGACGAACAGCATGTTGGAGTTGGGTCTCAGCGACGCCACGATCGAACGGCTGATGGAAGGTGTCACCTCTGGACTGCTGTACGCCTTCAACATGGACTGGTCGCCCGACTGGGTGAAGCCTGGGCAGGTGCACGCATGGGAAGAAGGCGGGGCGTTTTTCGCCCGGTGTTCTGGGTGCCTGCGAGATTCTCCGCCTGCTGACAGCCGTGCGTCGGCCGAGGACTGGGCGCGTCAGCACGAGACTTTGCACTGACGAGGATCTCCGGCCCCGTACAGCGCGGCGTAAAGATCCTCGGCCGTTGCGCGGTCGAGCCGCAGAACGATGTCGTCCGGCATGCGCCGAACCAACTGGTCTTCCTTCCGGTGGCCTACCCAAGATCGGGTGCGCACATCTGCCGCCGAGCGGGGCGCGCCCCTGCCGGAGGTTCGCCCCGGGCCTGACGTTGCCCGGATGCCTCCTCGGCGGTGACGTTCGGGTGGCGTCAAGGCAGACGTCGGTGGCGATGTTGGTCGTCGTGGGGCTGCTATCCGAAGGGGGTGGGCGGGCCAGTGAAGGCGTGGTCGCGGGGAGTCAGGCGGTGGCGCGGTCCAGCTGCGCGAAGCACCACGTCGAGGACCTGGTCGGGGTTGGCAGCGTAGCTTGCGCTGAACCAGGCCATGTTCGCCTCCACCACGGCCCAGTGTTCGTCGCCGCGGTCGGCGTTGCTGGCCAGGCCGACATCGACGACGACGGCGCTGGGGAGGCTGGCGGCGCAGGCACCGAGCAGGCTGGCGGCGAAGTCGAGCACCGCGGCGCGATGCGGGCCGGCGTCGAGGGGGGCCGAGTCGAGCCGTCCGTTGGTGGCGTAACGGCTGGCGGCGTGCACGGCGGCGTCGAGGACGAACAGCCGGTACTCCACCAGGAATGTCACGATTTCGCTGACCAGCACCGGAGTGTCCGGGTGGTAGCGCTCGGCACGGGGCAGGCGGGAGCCGTCGGCGTAGACGCCGGCTGTCAGGGTCTTGTCTCTGGGCGGTTTGACGAACGTCGGCGTACGGAGCCATCGGGCTTCGGCGAGTGTGGTGAGGGTGATGTCCCGGTGGGTGTACTCGTACGGCAGCTGCACCAGCCAGTCGTCGGCCGGTTCGAGCAGTGCCAGGTCGAGGTCCGTCGCGACGGCAGCAGCGAAGTTCGGTCCGCCGTAGAGGTGCCCGCCTCGGGCCTGCCGCAGTTGGGCTGGTACCGACGGGCTGGGCAGGTGCTCCACTGCCAGGCCCCGTCGCCGGGCCGATTCAGCAAGCAGTTCGGCGGTGCTGTCGAGACGCGGCGGCAGCACCAGGAAGTCAGCGACCGGGGCGGCGATGGTCATGACTAACGATTCTGAGGACTCGTCACGTAGTCGTCGATTGATTATCCTCGCCGCTCCCGATGGCGAGAGTCACGTTGTAACCCTCGCACCGCCCGCCGGGTGAGGGTCCCGTGGCGTCGCGGCACACGACGGCTCCAGACACCAGTTGCATCCGCATTTGCCGCGATCCGCTCGCCGCCGGCCTCACGACGGGTCGGGCTGGCTGGCGGCCGGACATGGCGATGTGCGGACGTCGTTGCAATGCTTTCTTCTGCCTGGCACTGGCACCGTGGCGGCTCAGTCCCACCAGAACGACCACCAGGCCCGGTTCGTGAGGCTCTCGGCGTAACGGATGAGGGTGTCCGTGCTGGACTGCCACACGTTGTCGGGGCAGAACGCAAAGTGTTCCGCAGCGACGCGCTGCGCGTGGTCTGCATCGGTGGGTGGAGCGGCGACGCTGAGGTATAGCTCGGCTGGTCCGAGGCCGACGACTCTGGCACCGAAACGTTCTTCCCAGCTGCGCAGCACCGTGCTGAACTGCGCGGTGTCGTTCTCGTAGTTCAACGGCCCACCCCACCCCAGATCGGCCGGGGCATCCGCGCTGCGGGAACTGGCACTCAGCCCGAGGCGCGGCGCGGTCAGCCACGAGTCGGCCATCAAATGGTCCGCGAACTCGGCAGCCCGAGTCGCGGGATTTTCCTGCAGCGTTCCGGCAAGTGCGAGCCCAGGCCACCGATTGCCAAACGGCGCCGTGACGGCCAGCCGCTCCGGCGCGCTGAGCATGTCGTCCTCATCCACCGTTGTGTAGACAGACCACCACCCCGCCAGCAGTACGTCAGCGTCATGATCGCCCGGCCTGGACTTGATGAGACCCGGGTCGAGTTCACCGGTCGTCCAAGGGCTGCCCGGCTCGTACAAACTGCCTCCGAGGAGCAGTGGCCACAGACCTGTCCGGCCATGGAGCGCCTGAAGTGAGCCCCACAGACCCGCGTCCGGACGTGTGTCGCTGATCCACAGGATCGGCTCCTCGAGAACGCCGGCCTCGGTCTCGTGCACGGCTCGCCCCGGCGGAAGGTCGAGGCTAAGGGAGCCGCTGCCCGAGTCGTCTCGAAGGTACGTCCACGAATTGCCCGTCATCGGACGCAGGGTACAGACCCGCTAAGACAATCAGAGCCACTCGCCTCGTCCGCTGTCCGCTTTTGCCGCCGTCAGGGTGTGACAGCTGTCGGGCGGCGCCCTCGGGCTGGTCAGCTCACGACCGGGGCGTCGAGATAGCCGACGTCTGTGGAGCCCGACGCGAGGTGGACGCGATATCCCAGTGCCGCAAGACCTGGGCGATCTTCGCGGCGCCGGCCGGGTTGGCGGAGTGGACGTTGATGACGCCGACGTCGAAGGGGCGCTTGTCGAAGGCGGCCCGTTCCAGGACCTCCACGACCGGCCAGATCGTGTCGTCCCCGCCTAGATCGTGGTCAAGCCACAGTTCGTCCAGGCGCCGGTTCCGGTACGGATCGAGGAGTTGAACTCCGGCGGTGCTGGTGCGGGCCACCTCAGCGCTACGGCCGTCCACGAACGAGCGGAGGTCATCGACCAGGACGATCGTTCGGCGGCTATCCACGCGATGATGATGCCTGACACCCGCACGATCCGACATCCGGATTTGCCGCTGGTCGGGCGCCCGCCTCTGCGTCTCGGTCAGGAACGAGCGGCGCTGGCCTTGAGGCTCCGCAACTGTGCGACCTTGCGCTCGGCGTCCTGGCGTGAGTATGAGCCGAGCGCTGAGAGAGGCATGGCGTCGTCGCCGAGGTGGAGGACGGGAGCGTAGAGCGGCAAGCCTGCCCGTATGTCGATCTGTTCGCAGTCGACCGACTGGATCGCGCTCCAGGGTGTGACCTGGTCACGGCTGTCGAAGCCGCGGATACGGACACCGTCGCCGCCGATTACCACGCCGAGTCGAAGAGCTCGCCAGATTCCGGCCAGGCCGCTCGTGACGAGTAGGCCTCCCAGCACGATGCCGAACCAGTCGCGCTCTGCCAGTACGCCCCCGGAGGTGAAGTACGTGACGCCCAGCAGGGTCCATACAGCGAAGATCACGACTAGGACCGGAATCTGGACGCGTGGCCTGATGACGATGCGGTGCATGGCGGAACATGCTACGCAGGCTTGTCCGGCCAATTGGCGTAGTCCAGTCCGGCTGCGGCGTTGGGGACCAACGGATCGTCGTCACGATCGGTGCACGGATCTTCCGCTGACATGGCGCGGCGATCGTGAGCGTGCTGCCCGATCGACCGATGTGGCTGCGGGAGCAGTGCTGGCACCAACCGAACACTGGCCGGCAGCCCGCAGTTCCGCCCCCGGCGGACTCGATCGGCCGCGACCCACGGGACCGGTGGTACGGGGGTCTGCTCATCGCGATCGCGACATCGATCGCGGCGAGAATCCTCCTGTGCGGACTACGACAGCCACTCGGCGGCTGGTACCTGCCCGACGAACCCACCAACTGAGTGCCTCAGCCCAGCCCATGATCACCACCCGTTTGGCTACGAGTGCTGAACTTTTGGATCGTAGGGATCAGCCGCGGCCGGCGACCTCTACGAGAGTCTCCGGAGCGAGGGGCTTTCCGGTGACGTCGAGTGGCGTCATCGGAACTGCCCGATCGGTCGATCGGATCACCGACGTCGAGACGAGGAACACTCCGGAGTGAACCCGGGCGCGCACAGGTGTAGGCGACCCGACCGCGACGGCCGTCGCGCCAGCAAGGGACAACTGGCCCACTAGCCCATTGAGGACCTCGCTCACGCTGGACTGGTCGCCGCCACTGCCTGCTCCGGCGGCTGCCTGGTGCCGACCGGACAGCATGCTCTCGACATACCAGCCGGACGGCCCGGTCCAGAGCCGTAACGTGTGCTCGTCGTCGAGCGAGACCGTGTCGGCCAGGACATAGCCAGCTGGTGGTTGCCAGTCGCGCTCAGGTACAGCAGGGTTCGGGGCGACGCTGATGACCGCCGCGACGGCCAGGCAGACGGCCGCCAGCCCGATCAGGCTATGCATGTTCGAGCGGAATCCGGCGATGCCCATGATGCGATGCTCGCAGCAATCGGGGTCAGTCGGAGTGTCGGATCTTTCGCATGAGCATCGCCCACACTCCGTATCCGGAACCGACGTTGCCGGTGATCGTGCCAGCGGCCGAGCCCATAAACAGGGCGTTCGCGCAGTCCGGGCAAACTTGCCGGCCGGTGATGGTCTTCTCGAACGGCTTGCTCACGCGCCGACCGCAGTCAGGGCAATCCCTGCCAGACAATCCCATTGACGCCTCCTCCAACAGATGCTCGAGAGGATATCTCTGCGTCTTCATCGTCGAGGTCGCCGACGAGCAGCAAACCGCTGTAACTGCGACGGTGTATTCAGGCAGGATCATGGGCCGTGACACTCGTCCTGCCGCCGCGCCTGACAGCCTCGGCTCAGAGCTTGCGCGACGCCGCTCATCGACGCGGACTACGCACCGTCCAGCTGCACACCTTCGAAGTACCCGCCGGGTTGCGTGCTGATCACCTTCACGCGGGACCGAGCTTCGCCGACGTCGTCGCACCGGTGCTCGGGATCGCGCCCCTGGAAGCTGAACCTGGCTGGCTGACTAGCCTTCCTCGTGAACTCACCGGCCGCGAGATCACTATGGTCGCCATTGGCGAGGCCTACGAACTCCGTCGACCGGCGTTCATCAAGTCGCCCAACGACAAGAACATCCCGGCGATGATCTACACCGATGGTTCCCGCCTGCCCGGCCCGGATGCTGTCGACCGGCGGACTCCAGTGCTCGTCAGCGACATCGTCGACATCACCGCCGAGTACCGGCTACACGTGCTCGACGCTGCTGTCTACACAGGCAGCCAGTACGCCGCGCACGGCCGGTTGCACCTCGGCCCTGCGTCGACCGACGCGCTAGCCTTCGGCACCGATCTCATCGCCGGATATGGGCACACGTTGCCCTCCGCCATCGTCGTAGACGTAGGACTGGTCGATGGCCACTGGGCCGTGATCGAGGCGAATGCCGCATGGGCCAGCGGCGCCTACGTAGCGGATCCAGACCTGGTCCTCGATGTCGTCCTCCGAGCGGCCAGCCCAACGGCTTCGGTGACCGCCCGCGACAGACAGTTCATCCGACGGCCTCAGCCGACCGCTGCGCTTTAAGCCAGCAGGTCCATACCGGTGTACTGATCTGGCTCCCTTCTGTGTCAAGACACCGCCGGGAGGAGAGTTCTATCCCGGGTCTCGGCGGGTCCGGGAAGTGACTTCTCCGAAGAGCCGGCTGGGGATGCGAGTCGATCACGCTGGAGCCAGTTGTCGTTCCCGTTGTCCTCCCGCCCGCATCGCTTCCATCGACGTCTTGCCGGTGGTCTTCTTCCGGTCGAAGTAGGCGCGTAGCGCTTGTGCGGGTCCATACCGATGACCACACGATCTGACGTAACACTCAACGCGTCCTCCGATGCTCGATCCACCTGGGTTGTCGAGCCGGGAGGGCAACGCTACTTCGAGCCGAACAAACCCCTCTTGAGCCTCTCCCCGCCCTGGGGGCGACGCCCAGGCCGCGCAGGCCAAATGAGAGCCACACGACCAGCGTGGGCAGCCGAAATGAGAGCGACAGCCCGGGCGCCTCGACCGAAGCCTGGCCGGGCCACGGTCGCAGGTCAATGAAACATGTAGCCGAGGGGCGGATGTTCGCGGTGGTCGCGCGCCTTTTCCATGTCTAGACTCCACCGATGCATGACGGCGGCACCCTGTTGCGGATGATCGGGGCCTCGCAGGAATCAACCAGGAGCTGAGCGGTTCACTGCTTGGCCGTCGAGATAGCCGACCTCGGGTGAGCCCGACGCGACACGGACGTAATACCCCCAGCGTCTTAGGACCAGGGCGACCTTCGCGGCGCCGGCCGGGTTGGCGGAGTGGACGTTGATGACACCGACGTCAAGGGGGCGTTTGTCGAAGGCCGCCCGTTCCAGGACCTCCACGACCGGCCAGATCGTGTCGTCCCCGCCGAGGTCATGGTCCAGCCACAGTTCATCCAAGCGCCGGTCCCGGTACCGACCGAGGAGTTCAACTCCGGCGTCGCTGGTGCGGGCCACCTCGGCGATACGGCCATCCACAAACGAACGCAGGTCATCAACCATGACGATCGTTCGGCGGGCGTTCACACGATGATGATGCCTGCCGGGAGACCCTTTCGGTGGATCCGAAGATGTTAGTCATGGTGCTCCCAGTCATCAGCCGGGCGACGTCCGCTCATGTCGAATTGAGTGGGTGTCACCGATCACTCTGGGCCGGTCTCGTGGCCGAGGTTAAGCCAGAAGCGCAGGCCCGGCTCATGCCATCAATCGAGGCAGTGGACGTGGACGACGATGTGCTGTGGCTGATCGCCCGTGTCCCGGTGTAGGACCTCAAGCTCGATTCGGTGCCGGTCCTCTGAGACGGGGTCGTCCTTCTCGCCGGCCAGGCAGGTTGGATAGGTACCGTCGTTGTGCAGTGTCCCGCTAACGTCCTGCCAGCTTTCGGCGATTACTGAGTAGATCGTGTCGCCATCGAGAGGGCCCCGTAGGGCCCCGTCTTCCTCAAAGGCGATGGACCTGGTCTGGTCGTTCGACCAGGTGACCGTCCCAACGAGCAGCTCCGGCTGGGCGGTGTTCGGATCGTCGGCAAGCTTGGCCGCCCCGAAGCCGCCGACCAGCCCTACGGCGACCAGCGCTAGGGAGAACGCAATCGTTGCGAGGCGACGATTTGGCGGGGTAGCGACCGCAGCTTGCAGCGCGTCGGCGGATGCCACTGGCATGCCTGCAAGGTACGCGATTGGCGCCCACAGGGCTGACCCAAAGCGCACTCTCATGCCGCTGATAGGGCGCCGCGTCCGTGACGGTGCTTCCAAGCGACCAATGTGGGCGCTGAAACCAACGCTGGTAACAGCTTGGTCTAGGGGTGCCAGCTCACGATCAGTCGGTGGTCACCGGTCTGGCTCGAGCCGGTTTGGGGAAGCCGACTGAGACAACGGAGTGCTTCGGAGCCACGGGCAGCAGTTGACAGTGCCCTATGCATCCTGGCAGGGGAGTGCGCGCAGGTCACGGCGGTAGGGCGCGGCGCTCGGCCCTGGCCTGGGTGCCACGCTTGGGCCCGACGCTGACCGCGCCTCAGCCGCTCATGCCGCCGAGAGGTCGCTATTGGGCGGCCGCTTGCCGTCGGACCTCGGGGCCTGAACACTTCGCCACCTGATCGGCAATGTCAGGGTGAAGCGCGGACTTTGCCGAGGAGGGCCATGGCTTCGGATGCGGATTTGATAGGCCGGTCGCTGGATGGCGATGTCGACGCCTTCGTAGAGGTGGTCGAGCGTCATGAGGCCGCCGTCGGTTCGTACCTCGTTCGCCGGGCTGGGCGGGATGCGGCTGAGGACCTCCTGGGCGAGGTTTGGGTTGCGGCGTTCGAGTCGCGGCGATCGTACGACCGGTCGTACAACGATGCGCGGCCGTGGCTGTACGGGGTGGCATTGAATCGCTTGCGGCGCTACTGGCGGTCCCGGCCCGCCGAGGACCTGGTCGCGGACGTGCCGGACGTGGCTACTGGATGGGATCCATGGTCGGCGGTGGACCTCGGCGTGGACGCCCGGGCGGTGCTCCGGTCGGCCCTGACGCGGCTCAAACCCGAAGAGCGGGAGGTCCTGAGGCTCGTCGCCTGGGAGGACCTGACCGCAGCCGACGCCGCGCGGGCACTCGGCATACCGGCCGGCACCGCGCGGCGGCTGCTGAGCCAGGCCAGGACGGCATTGCGCGACGCCCCGGGGGTGTCCGCGCTTCTGAAGGACCGCAACAGCGCGAAGGAGAGACACCGATGACCGACGAGCTCGATCTGGTCGGTGCGTTGGGCAACGCAGAACCACTACGCCCGGAGGCGTATCAGCGGGCGCGGGCGGTGCTGCGGGCGGCTATGGCCGACCCCGGAACCGTGCGGCTGCTGGGCGCGATATCAGCGGCGGACACGACTATGGAGGCGACTTCAACCATGGAAACGACGACAACCACGCGAGACCACGAATCCAGCCCGGCGCTTCAGCGCCGCCGCCGCATCGGTACCGCGGGCCGATTGGGCATCGGCGCCGGGGTGGGGGTTGCCGCCGCGGCGGCAGTCGTCGCTGTGGTGCTCAACTCGCCGGCGACCGGGGGCATGGAGGCCGGCAAGGATTCGTCAGCCGCCACCTCGGGCTCGACCAGCGTTGACGGGTCGGCCGAGCGCGCGCCGCTGATGACCCTGGCCGGGTCCATCAAGACGGTCACCCCGTCGGCGGGCGACGCGTGGCTGGTGAAGGCGACGCAGGTCCACGGTGCCAAGACCATGCAGGTCGTCTACACGCTGTACACCGACGGTCACGCGATCTATACGGGCAACAGCGTGAGGGACATCAAGCGTGCGATCGCCCGTCACCAGGACCAGATGACGGACGGCGGCTACGCTCCGCTCCTCAAGGCAGCCGTCGCCGCGGCGGACAGCAGCCCAGCCGACGGCCGGACCCAGATGCTCAAGGCAGCCAAGGATCCGCTGGTGGGTCTCGACCCCGCAGCGCAAAAGGCGGTGTGGGACAAGCAGCAGGCGGCCGCTCAGGTGATCATCAAGCAGAAGGGCGGCAACGCCAAGCCGAAGCCGTACAGCCCCCAGGCCGTACAGCGGCACTTCGACAACGCCCTGTGGACGTACAGCACCCAAGCGCTGTCCGCTGGCGACGGCAACACGCAGGTCCGGGCCGGTGTGCTGCGTCTGCTGTCCACCATATCCGCGGTCAGCGTCAAGAACTCGACCACCCACGGCAACGCCACGCTGACGATCACCGCCGGCCCCGAGGTGTTCGGCGGCGAGGGCAGCGAGGTGCTGACCATTGACGCCAAGACCGGCATGCTGGTCAAGGACGTCTCCACCGTGCCGGGCCTCCCGCAGGCCTCCACGACGTACGAATCTTCCCGCGTGACGAAGGCCGACCTGTAGGCCGGGAACTCCCACCCGCCAGCATTCCGGCAGACGGGCGTAACACGGCCCGGCGTTCGGTAACGGTGCGGGCCGCCTCCAGGCGGCCCGCACCGTCGTTTTGTTTGTTCGCGCGGCCCGTGCCTGATTGCGATGATCGACGCGTGACGACGTTCGAGATCGCTTGGTGAGGCTCGGTGCCAGACCAGTGCGGCTCATGCGTGGGTATCACTACTGCCAGTTCCGCGAGGCAGCGGTCGAGCCTCTGCGCGTGATTCGGGCCGACATTCTGCTCTACGAAGCTCCCGATGTTGCGCGCGGGAACGGCGAGATCTGGCTCACCGGAGTGGACGGGACGAACTTCGCTGCACCGGTGCTGATCGGCCACTACGTTGAAGAGCATCGCTACCTGTCACCTGATGGCTTCATCGAGGCGGTTCGGACCGGTGTCCCCACCTCCGGCGTCGCATAGTGAGGATCCGGCTTCTGCCGCGCTCGGCTGGCAAGTGAAGGTCAGCCGCACCGGCACCGCAAGAAGTTGGCCCGACCTCCTGCACGGTGCTACCAGTGAGGGTGTCCCCGTCTCCGGAGGTGCACTCTTCGCCCGCGCCGGTAACCAACTCATCATGGTAAACCGGGCCGGGGAGACCGCCGGTTGCGTGCGACTGCCAGCACCCATCGACCGGCTACTTCCCGACGGTCGATCCCTGGTACACGCCATCGGCAAAGGCCACCTCACCACGATCGACATCTCGACTACGCCGACGTGAGCACAGCTCCCGCTCGGCATCCGGATTTGCCGCCACCCGTGCCTGGCACCCTCTGAACCATCACCCCTCGCGGGTGCGCCCAGGCGGCTTCAGTCCGGATCCCCGCATCGGACACCGACGCTTTCTATCTCTCCGCTGCGAACCAGTTCTCGGATCGCTATGGTCATGGCCGACACACCCGGTTCCGGCACGATCAGCTGGTCAACGGCCCAGAAGTAACTGCCGTTCGCGACTTCGCCGGTCTTCTTCCAACTCGCAAGCAGGCGGCGGACCTCGTCGACGGTGAAGATCGTCAGGGCCCAACTGGAGCCGTCAGGAAGATCGACGATGGCATCCACGTTGGCTAGAGACTCGTCGGTGTCCGTGTGGGGATTGAGAAGGAACCGTGCCACGAAGGTCGGTTCCGTGATGGTCACGTACGGATCGGTGTTGCCCATGAACGCCCATCATGCCGTACCGAAGTCGAACGTCATCGAGGGATTGTGCGTGCAGTGCGGTGTAGGTCCGGCGTTGGTCGAGGCGGCTCCGGGATTCGGGCTTGTCAGGCCGTCAGGCAGGTGCCGAGGCGCTCCAGAGGTGAAGTGCTCGGTAGCGAAGCGGCTGGGAGAGTTCGCGCGAGTCCTTCATGTCGGCCAGTGCTTTCCCCATGCGGTGAGCGCGAACCGCACGAGGGCGGGTAGCGGTGTGTCGGCTATCGACACGTCAGCCAACTCCGCACTGACGGCGCTCGGGGTGCGCTCCAGCAGTGGTAACAGCCACACCAGCCGGTCGGCGGCCGGGTAGACCAACCCGTCGGCAGCGCCATGGATTAGCCAAGTGCCGACACCATCCCGCACGAGGAGCAGGCCGTTGCTGATCCTTAACGTCAGATAGGGACCATCGCCGGCAGAGCTCATACCCAACACCCTGCTATGCCTTGGTATGACGCGGCATCCGAGAAAGACGGTCGGTTGTCACCGTCCTCGTCGGCGTTCTCCCGGGTGTCGATGCCGAAGTCGACGAGTCAGAAGCTGTTACTTGACGGTGTTCAGTTCGTGGGGGAGAGCCGGCCTACCTCGTCGCCGTGGGCGGTGAGAAGCACGAGGACATTGCCGTCGAGACCGGCTCGTCTGGCCGTTGTGAGCCATTGGTCGATCGGTACGCTGTCGGCGCAGAACGCCAGCGTGGTTGGTCTTGCGGTGGCGAGCAGGGTGCCGCCGGCAGCGGTAACCCATCGGCCGGTCTGGTCGTTGCAGCCGTCGGATGCGTGCCACTCACCGTCTGTGGTGAACTCCAGGTAGGCCGCCTTGTGTCCGCTCTTGGGCGTCCAACGGCCCATCGGCTGGTGCTGGTCTGCGGGTACGAGCGTCGCCGGTAGTTCGACGGCTGGCGCCAGGGCCCGTCGAGCCTCGTCGGTGACCACCGGCGGTTCCAGCACGGATTCGGCCTTGTCGGGTTCGGGGGTCGGTGTCGCGCCGGGGATCAGCTGGGCGACCGCTTGCCCTCGTCCGTCGAGAAGTACTGGCATACCCGCGCCGTCGAACTGGTAGGCGGTCACGCTCCGCAGCCACCCGGGTGTCTCTTGACTAGCCTTGGCGCATCCAGGCGTGGCTTCGACGACGGCCGTCGAAGCCGACCAGATGTCGGCGAGGAAAACACCTTCATCGTTGGCCCGCCAGGATCCGCCCAGGGTGCCGCAGCGGCTACCGATCAAGTGCAGGTCACTGTCTGCGAGGCGCAGGATCTTGCCCGCGCCGGGGTCAGCAACGTCAACGAGCGTCCAGGAGCCGATCAGCATCTCCGGCGTTAAGGGCACCACTGCCCTCGTGGTGTCCGTGACCGCGTTCTTGGGTCTGCTGCCTCCGGGTGGCCCCTGCCTCGCGCATCCGCTGAACAGCACACCCATCACCACCATCGTCGCCAGGTGGCCCTGATGCGCCTTGCGGCATCTCATCCTTTGGTCTCCCAGCTCCTTCAGACACCGTCGGGCCGGGACCGGGCGCGCTCGGCTAGCGACAGGTGCTCTTCTTCTGTCAACGGCTGGTAGGAGCGTTGGATGCGCCCACGATCTCGTCGGACCGCGACCCACCGCACTAGCTGCCCCCGAAAAGAAGGGGCGAGCGAGCTGTCAACCCGCAGATTTTGCGGAGGTGGTGGGTGACGGCGCTGGGGTTCGCCGTCTGAGCGCTCGGCGGCCACTGGCCCGACAGTTCATCCAGACGGTGAGGAATGTACTGATCTAGTAGCAACGCCGTTCAGTTAAGTGGTTGGTGTGGTCGTCAAGGGTCGGGGATGACGATGTCGATACTGGTGGTGGCTTGGTAGCTGCGCCGGTCGATGG
>NZ_JBEZGJ010000173.1:0-15727 GCF_040649965.1 Micromonospora sp. NPDC048843 | reverse complement strand
CCCGGGACGGCTTCACCCGCCGCCGCGGCGCCCACTTCGCCTCCCTGGACTCGCAGCGCAAGCAGGCCCAGACCGCCAAGGAAGAGTTGGTAGTGATCCCGACGCGGGTCGGGCTCCGGCGAAACCCCTGACCTGGTCGAGCTACGCGACGCTGGTGATCTTTTGGGTTACGCCGGGGGTGGGGCCGGGGTTGGGGCTGGGTTAGCGGATGGCGGTACGCCTGAATACGGCGAACTCGGCTACCGCAGTGACGGCGATGGCCAGCACCAGGGGCCACGGGGAGCCGACCATGGCGTACACCAGCAGCAGTAGCGGCGCGGCGGCCACTGCGTAGATGGCCAGAGCCATCGCCCGGTCCGAGTGCAGCAGGGCGGGCAGGACGGTCCGGGTCAGCCCGGGCAGCCGGGCAGCGAGCTGCCAGACGATGATCCCGCCGGTGAGCGCGGCGAGCACCGCCAGGACGCGGGAGAACCCGTCGCTCGCCGACGCCGCGAACGCGACCAGCACCGCTGCGACCAGCGACCAGCCCGCGCCGTAGAGCACCAGGCGGTGCAGCCCGTACGCGAGGGTTCGTGGCGAGTCGAGCCGGCTCGGGCTGACCGTCACCGCCTCGGCGACGTGCTCCAACGCCTCCGACCAGCGGCGCTGCTCCAGCCTCATGACACCCACCTCGTGGCCGGCCTCGCCGATCCGCGGGTCGAGCCGCAGCGCCTCCCGGTAGGCCCGCTCGGCCAGGTCGAACAGGTCCAGGCGGGCGGCGACCAGGCTGAGCACCAGGTGCGCCTGCGGCTCCTGCGGGGCCAACTCGACACCGCGCCAGGCCGCGTTCAGCGCCGGCTGGCCGTTGCGGGCGCCGGCCAGGATCGCCGCCGCGCTCCGCTGGGCGTACGCGTCGGCAGGGCCGAGGGCGAGGATCCGGTCGGCGGTGGCCGCCGACTCGCTGTAGCGCTCCAGGTCGGCCAGGGCCATGCCCCTGGCGACCAGCGGCGGCAGGGCCTCCGGTGCGGCGGCCACTGCCGTGTCGGCGGCGGTAAGCGCCTCGGCCGGGCGGTCGGCGGCCAGGTGCACCCGGGCCAGCATGGTGAGCGCGTCGACGTCATCCGGCTGGAGGGCCAACCCGTAGGCCAACTCCCCGGCCGCCTCGTCGTAGCGGCCGAGTTCGGCGAGGAGTTGGGCCCGCTGGACGTAGCCGTCGGCGGCGGACTGGTCGGGGGCGGGGTCGCTGGACATCGCGGCGAGCCTAGGCGGCCGGCGCGTCGTACACCACTGCCACAGCGACCCCGGCCAAACCTTCCTCACGGCCGGCGAAGCCGAGCCCGTCGGTGGTCGCCGCCGAGACGGTGACCGGGGCGCCGACAGCGGCGGAGAGGACCTCCTGCGCCTCCGCGCGACGCCGGCCGATCTTGGGGCGGTTGCCGATGACCTGGACGGACACGTTGCCGATCTCCAGGCCGGCGGCGCGCACGCGACGGGCCGTCTCGGTCAGCAGAGCCACCCCGGACGCGCCGGCCCACTCCGGCTGGCCCACCCCGAAGGCGGAACCGAGATCACCGAGACCAGCGGCGGAGAGCAGCGCGTTGCAGGCGGCGTGCGCTGCCACGTCGGCGTCCGAATGCCCGGCGAGGCCGTCCTGGTCGGGCCAGAACAGCCCGGCCACCCAGCAGGGCCGACCCGGCTCGAACGCGTGCACGTCGGTGCCGATGGCCACCCGGGGAACGATCATGATCAGAGGGTACGCGTCAACCGGCTGCGGCAAGCAGATGCTCGGCCAGAGCCAGGTCGAACGGTCGGGTGATTTTGAGTGCGTACTCCGAGCCGGGCACGCAGCTCACCGCGACGCCCTGCTTCTCGACCAGCCCGGCATCGTCGGTGAGGGAGTCACCGGCGGCGGCATGGGCGGCGCTGAGCACCGCCCGACGGAAACCCTGCGGGGTCTGCACCGCGCGCAGGGCGGAACGGTCGACGGTGCCGAGCACCACCTCGTCGGCGCCGACCTCCTTGATCGTGTCGACGACCGGCAGGACCGGGATCACCGCGTCACGCCCGCCACGCACCGCCGCCGCGACGGATTCGACAAGCTCAGGTGGGGTGAGCGCTCGGGCGGCATCGTGCACCAGGACGATCGTCGGACCGGCGGGCACCGCGGCCAGCGCGGCGGCCACCGACGCCTGCCGTTCCGCGCCGCCGGGCACCACGATCACCGGAGCGACAGGGGCCAACAGCTCGCGGACGGCCTGCACCTCCGCGGTCGGCGCGGCCACCACGATGGTGTGCACCGACGGCGCGGCGGCCAGTCGACGCACTGCGTGCACCAACAGCGGCTCACCGGCGAGCAGGCGCAGCGCCTTGGGTCGGCCGGGGCCGAGCCGTACGCCGGCACCCGCCGCAGGCACGAGGACCGCGACGTCACCGCGCGGATTGAGCTGCGCGGTCACGTCGCGGTCCTCGGTGGTTTCTTCACTACGAAGTGGGTACGACGATGCTGTGCGGACTAGGCCTCGGTGAGGACCTTGTCGAGCAGCGTCTCCGCCTCATCCTTGGTGCTCTTCTCGGCCAGCGCGACCTCGCCGACGAGAATGTCGCGGGCCTTGGCGAGCATCCGCTTCTCGCCCGCAGAGAGGCCCCGCTCCCGCTCCCGGCGCCACAGGTCACGCACGACCTCGGCGACCTTCAGCGGGTTGCCGGAAGCCAGCTTTTCCAAATTGGCCTTGTAACGCCGCGACCAGTTGGTCGGCTCCTCGGTGTGCGGAGCCCGCAGAACGTCGAAGACCTTCCCGAGGCCCTCTTCGCCGACCACCTCGCGGACGCCCACGATCTCGGCGTTCTCGGCCGGCACCCGGACCGTCAGGTCACCCTGCGCGACCCTCAGGACGAGGTATTGCTTAGGCTCGCCCTTGATGACCCGAGTCTCGATTGCCTCGATGAGTGCGGCCCCGTGGTGGGGGTAAACAACGGTCTCGCCGACACTGAAAACCATAGGTTCGAAACCCCTTTCGCTGTGTCTAGGGTAACACGCTCAGGCACCGATGTCTCACCGATGTCCTGACCGTTGGCGCAGCTCAGGGGCCCTGTGAGAGGTCTTGCTTCAGCTTGACAGGCGGTCAAACCGATGGTTCGAACACGCTCCGTAACGCGGGAATGACTGCCCGGTACGGGTGAACAGAACGTCGAGATCAAGGGCTATGCGCTTCTCCCATGGTAGCCCGGTCAGCAGGACCGCGCCCAGATGTAGCGGGAGGAGCCCCTGGTGCGCGACCCTGGAGACCGAGCCGCACTCAGCTCTCGAGACGCTTCCAGGAGGTCCGATGGGCAAGCCGGACGCAGAGGGTCACGGGCCAGCCGACGGCCTGCCCGGCCTACCGCCCGAATGGGGCCGCGTGGTGGTCCCCGACGACGCCTCCGCGCTGGCCGCCGAGGCCGCTCAGGTCCGCCATGAACTGCGCCGGGCCAGTGGCCTCCCGGGCGGCTACCGGGCCCTGGGCCTGCCGCTGGTGGTCCTGCTGGTGGCGGTCCTCACCACGCTGGCCGGCCTGCTGGCTGTCACCTGGCCCCGCGCCAACCGCGGCGCCGACCGGCCGACCCCGGCCCCCTACTCGCCGCCGGCGACCCTCACCGGTCGGGCGCTGCCCGCACTGGACCTGGTCGACGCGGACGACGCACCCGTACCACTGCGCGGCCTGCTACCCGCCATGATCATTCTGTTGGACGGCTGCCCCTGCCCGGACCGGGTCACCGACGCCCTGACGGCCGCGCCCGCCGGCGTCTCCGTGGTCACCGTCACCGGGCGGACGGCACCGGCCAGGCCCACCATCGAGCGGCAGGCTCGCGCCCTGGCCGACCCCGCCGGAGGCCTGCGTTCGTTCCTGGGCCAGCCGGCCCGCCCCGGCGCCGCGACCGCCCTGCTGGTCGACCGGGCCGGCATCGTGACCCGGGTGCTGCCGGACCTGGGCACGATCGAGTCCTACCGGAGCGACCTGAGCGCCCTGGCCGCCTGAGCGGCCCCTGTCAGCGAGGGGGCAACGCGACGAGCTGCGCCTGGATGTCGATCGGCCGGTCGACGGCCGACAGCGACAGCCGGAACGGCCCGCCACCGGGCAGCACCTCGGCATTGGCGACCGTGCCATCGCAGTCGATGCGCGGCTGACCGTTGATCTTGGCCTCGTCGCTCGTCACCGCCAGCGTGCCCGGCCGGGTGCACCGGTACTGGAGCAGGTAGCGGGAACCGTCGTCGCTGGCCTGCCGGGTCACATCCTGGCCAGGAGCGAGCTCCCGCTCCTCCCGCCAGATCGTCATTTGGAACGAGGGCAGCTCACCCGCGGGAAAGAGCACCGCGGGATCGCCCTCGATGTCGGTGATCGAGCCCGTCGCCGGGTCGAGCACCACGTGCGAGCCCTTGCGCACCCGGAGGACCTCGCCGGTGTTCGGGTCCAACCTCACCGTCACCCGCTCATCGGGCTCCTCAGCAGCGAGGAGACGTTCCATCGGGGTGCTGACGCTCGGCCCGACCGACGGCACCGCCGCCGCCGAGTCGACAGCCGCCCCGGCCGTCGACGCGGGCGCGGCGGCACGCCACCACCACCCACCGACGACCAGGACAGCCACCGCCGCGCCAAACAGGACCACCGAGCGCAGCCGATCGTCCGAGGTCGCGTCCATCACGTGAGCGTACCGGCCGCAGGCTCAGTCCTGTCGATCCAGCAGAGCGGCGTACAGGGTGAGGCCGGGGCCGAAGGCCAGCATGACGATGCGCCGAGCCGCCGGGGTCGCCCGACCCAACCGGTCCAGGATCAGCAGGACCGTCGGCGACGAACAGTTGCCGTGCTCGTCCAGCGTCGCCCGGGACGCCGCCAACCCCAGCGGGGGCAACTCCAGCTCCCGCTCGACCACGTTGAGGATCCGCGGCCCGCCCGGGTGCACCGCCCAACCGTCCACCTCGGAGCTGGCCACGCCGTGCCGGGCCAACAGGTCGTCGACCAGCTTCCGGACGTGCCTCGACAGCACCTGCGGCACCTTCGGCGACAACCCCATCCGGAACCCGGCGTCGGTGACGTCCCAGGTCATGTGGTCGGCGGTCGAGGTGTCGGTGACCGCGGTGACCTCGCGCACCGCGTACCCCGAGCCACCCGGCACGACCACGGCGGCGACGGCGGCGTCCGAGAAGAGCGCGTGGGAGACGATCTGCTGGGTGTCCACCCGGGCGCTCGACGGCTGGATGTGCAGGCTTGTCAACTCCGCGCAGAGCAGCAGTGCCGGTCGCCCCCGGGCGGTGACGAAGTCACTCGCCGCGCCGAGCCCCGGCAACGCCGCGTAACAACCCATGTGGCCGATGAACATCCGCTGGGTGTCCGCGGCCATGCCCAGGTCCCGGGCGAGCAGGATGTCCAGCCCCGGGGTGGCGTACCCGGTACAGGAGCAGACGATGAACAGCCCGATGTCGCCGGCGCTCAGCCCGGCAGCGGTCAACGCCCGACCCACCGCCTCCTTGCCCAGCGGCAGCGCCTCCACCTGGTAGCGGCGCATCCGGCGCTCGGTCGGCCAGTCCGAGACGTCCTCCAGCAGCGGATTGACAGCGGCCTGCCGACGGGTCACCCCCGAGTTGGCGAAGATTCGCTGGGCCAACGACCGGGTGGTGCCGGAGAAGTGCCGGGAGAAGAAGCCCTCCCACAACTCGGCCTGCGAAGCGGACGGCGGCTGCGCTGTCCCGAGCCCCGCGATCACTGGTACGAACACGATCCCCACCTCTCGTCAGATGCTGTCCTCCCCCTGGCCGTCCCACCAGCCACCTCGGCCGGTCGTTCCTCCGTGCGAGCCCCGTGCGGCGGGCTCACCAACGCGGTGCCGACCCGTCACGATCCGGGTCGCCGCCCAGGGCGGCGATGCCGAGCCAGTCGGCGCAGACATCCGACGTGGCCGGGTGCAGCGAGCCGCAGCGGGCGTCGCGGTACAGCCGCTCCAGCGGATGTCCACGGCGGGTCGCCGACGTGCCCGCCGCCTCCAGCACCGACGCCGCCACCTCGGCGGCGGTGGTCCCGGCGAGCAGCTTCGCCCGCCACACCCAACGGTTGGTCTCCTCGTCACCGGGCGCCTCGTCCACCCGGCGGGCCGCCTCGGCCACCACCAACTGCGCGGCGGCCGTCGCCGCGTCCGCCCGACCCAGCCGGGCCCGCACCGCCGGCAGACCGGCCAGGTTGCGGGCGTTGAGGTGCTCGGCCGCCGCGTCGATCGCCGCACGGGCGACCCCCACGTAGACGGCCGCGTAGCTGGCCACCAACCAGTGCGGCATCAGCTGGGCCACCACCAGCGCGAGCCCCTCCACCCCACCGAGCAGCCGGTCGGCGGGCACTGTGACGTCCAGGTGCAGGTCGTGGGAAGAGGTGGCGCGCATGCCGAGCGAGTCCCAGGTCGGCTCCACCGTCAGCCCGTCGCCGGCCGGCACCAGGAACTGTGAGACCACCGACTGGTCGACCGCGCTGCGCGCCGCCACCAGGTAGCCGTCCGCGTGCCCGGCGCCGGAGCAGAAGGTCTTGCTGCCCTTGAGGTGCCAGCCCCCGTCGGTCGACTCGTACGCCGTGGTCAGCTGGGACAGCCGCGCGCCCGCGCCACGCTCGCTCATGGCGACCGCGTACCAGGAACCTTGAGCCGCCGCGCTGAGCAGCCGGTCGCGAGCGGCCAGCGCCTCGTCCGGTACGCCCAGCGCCTCGGCCAACTCCTCGGTGACAGCGCCCAGAGCGCCGGTCACCGAAGCGTGCATGTTGAACACCAGGGCCGTCGCGCCGTTGCCCCGGGCAAGCTCAGTGGCCACCGCGGCGTACTCGGCGAAGGTGGCGCCCAGACCGCCGAGCGCCCGGGGGACCATCAGCCCGAACAGGCCGGCCTCGCGCAGGTCGGCGAAGTCGTCCACGGGGAAGGAACCGTCCCGGTCGTGCTCGGCCGCCCGCGCGGTGAACCGCGGCGCCAACCGGCGTGCTGCCTCAAGCGCGTGCACCGTCATCTCGTTCCTCCTCGGCGTTCCATACCCCGCCACGGCCTGACTATCCTTTGCGGACCCCCCGGCCCTGATAGAGCACGGCGGTGGAGCGGGTCGGCACGATGCGCGGCGCGCGGCCAGCGGGCACCGCCCCAGCCGTTCGGCTCGCGCGAGCGCGGCGCAGCAGCCAGGCGAGCATGCCGCCGACCTGCGGACGGATGCCCCGCAGGCGCAGGTCGACACCGTGTCGGGCGCACTCGGCCACCAGCGCCCGGGAGTCCACGAACAACTGTGGGTCGTGGATGCCACGGGGCACTGTCGGCAGCCGCTCGGCGATCCGTACCGCGACGAGCCGGGCCAACGCCGTGTCGTTCAGGGTGTCCAGCACCAGCACGCCACCGGGGCGCAGCAGCCGACACGCCTCGGCCACCGCGCGCGGCCAGGCCGGCACGTGCTCCAGCAACTCACCCGCCGAGACGACGTCGGCGCAGCCGTCGGGCAGCGGGACCGCCGTGGCATCACCCTGGACCACCAGCACCCCGTGCTCGGCCGCCTGGACGAGCGCCGAGCGGGTCAGATCCACCCCGACATGGCGGTAGCCCTTGCCGGCCAGGTGTGGCGCGAGCAGGCCGGCGCCGCAGCCCAGATCGACAAGCAACGCGTCCGGACGGGTGGCCGGCGGCACCAGCGCGGCACGGGCCTCGGCCAGCCAGTGCAGCATCGCGAAGGCGCCATCCGGCCGCCACCACTCACCGGCCAGATCGTCGTACTGACGCGGATCGTTTCGCGGCAGCACCCTCGGACCGGTGGGCGCCCCGGCCGCAGCCACGTCTCGCATGGAACCGAGCGTGGCACGACTGCTCGGTAACGACCAGACTTCCCTTATGTCGTCGAGGGTGTTAGGGCTGGTCAGAGCGAGCCATCCGGAACCGGCCGCGGCGGTGACCACGGTGGCCGGTCTGCTGGCCTGGGGAGTGGGCCACCGGCCGACCGGAATCGTCTCGGTGGTGCTCGCCGTGTTGGCCAGCCAGCTCGCCGTCGGCTGGACCAACGACGCGCTGGACGCCGAGCGGGACGCCACTGTGGGGCGTACCGACAAACCGGTCGCCAGTGGCGCGGTCGGTCGGCGCGTCACGGCCTGGGCCGCCGCGGCGGCCGCGGTGGCCTGCCCGCTGCTGGCCCTGACCACGAACCCGGTGGCAGCGTTCTGGCTGACGCTCGCCCTGGTCTCCGCCCTGCTCTACGACTGGCCGCTCAAGGCCACCGCGTTCTCGGTGCTGCCCTACGCCGTGTCGTTCGGCGCGCTGCCCGCCTTCGTGGTGCTGGCGCTGCCCGGTCAGCCGGCCCCGCCGGTCTGGCTGGTGACGGCGGCGGCCTGCCTGGGCGCCGGCGCGCACTTCGCCAACGTGCTGCCCGACCTGGCCGACGACGCCCGCACCGGCGTGCGCGGGCTGCCCCACCGGCTGGGCGCCGCCGGCAGCCGGCTGGCCGCGGCGGGTCTCCTCCTCGCGGCGACCGCGACACTGGTCCTCGGACCACCCGGGCCGCCGTCGGCGATCGGCTGGGCGGCCGTCGGCACGGCCGCCGTGGTGCCGCCACTGAGCTGGTACGCCGGGCGCTCGGCGATCCGGGCCGGCCGGCGGCCGGTGGCGGCCTTCCGGGCGGTGATGCTGGTGGCCCTGATCGACGTGGTTCTGCTGGTGGCGAGCGGTCGGGTGGTCTGAAGGCCACCCGGGCAGGTGGCATTGCCGGGTCCGCGTGCGGGCCTCGATCAGTCCCAACTACCCTGGAGCGCGGTCTGCGCGGGTATGGCCACCGTGCCCGGCGTACGGCCCGGGTGGGGATTGTGACGAGGAGGACCGACGTGACGCGCTCGATCAGGGGATCCCGGCGGGCGGCCCTGTTGCTGTCCGGGATTGCGGCGGCCAGTCTGCTGGCTTCCGGATGCGGCACCGGTCAGATCGCCGAGACCGCGTTGAAGGAGCCGTCGGTCCAGGGCGTCAACCTCACGACCAACAACGGTTCCTTCTCGGTGCGGGGCCTGCTCGTGGACTACCCGAGCCCCGAGGGCTACAAGGCCGGGCAGGACGCGGGGCTCGGCGCCGTGATCTACAACGACTCCAAGGAGACGGTGACTGTCACCGTCACCACGGAGAGCGCCCGTGAGGTGGTGATCAGCGGCGGCTCGGCGAGCCCGTCGCCGTCCGCCTCGGAATCCGCCTCCATGAGCCCGTCGCCGTCCGGTTCGGCCAGCCCGTCGAACTCGACGTCCGGTTCGCCGAGCCCGTCGGTGACGCCCTCCGAGACCGGATCGTCCTCGGCCACCCCGTCCGCCCCGGAGTCGGCGCGGGCGTCCGGTTCGGCGAGCCCCTCCGCCCCGGGTCAGCCGGCCCGGATCGAGCTGGCGCCGCTGAGCTACATCCAGTTCAACTCCGAGTCCACCACGCAGCTCCGGCTGATCGGCCTGACCGAGGCGCTGCGCTCCGGCCAGAACGTCGTCGTGACCTTCGACTTCGGCAACGGCAACACTGTCACCGGGCAGGCGCCGGTCGCCGTGCCGCTCACCCCGGCGGCCCCTCCGTCGCCGATCATCGAGCGCGAAGGTGGCTACGAGGGCAACGAGGGCGGCACCACCCACGAGTGACCCGATCCGCACATCGACGAACGCCCCGGCGTGGTGACCACCACGCCGGGGTGTTTTCGTCGTACGCGAGGGCTAGCGTCCTGATGTGACCACCTCCCGATCGACCCCTCCGCGTGGCGGCACTGCCGGTGCCGCCCGTGGTCGGTCCGCCGCCCGCGATCCGCGTCCGGCCTACCAGTGCGACGCCTGCGGTCACCAGCCGCCCAAGTGGGTGGGGCGCTGCCCGGAGTGCGGCGAGTGGGGGGCGGTGGTCGAGCACACGGTGACCGGCCCGACCGTCTCCGGTCGGGTGGTCAGCTCCCGGATGCCGTCCGAGCCGGCCCGACCGATCGCCAGCATCAGCGCCGCTCCGGCCCGCGCCGTGCCCACCGGTGTGAGCGAGCTCGACCGGGTGCTCGGCGGCGGCCTGGTCCCCGGTGCCGTGGTGTTGCTCGCCGGCGAGCCCGGCGTGGGCAAGTCGACCCTCCTTCTCGATGTGGCGCAGCATTGGGCGGTCGGTGCCGGCAGCCCCTCTCTGGTGGTCAGTGGCGAAGAGTCGGTCAGTCAGGTGCGCCTGCGCGCCGAGCGGATGGGCACCCTGCACGAGCGGCTCTACCTCGCCGCGGAGAGCGACCTGGCCTCGGTGCTCGGTCACCTCGACGCGGTCAAGCCGGGCCTGTTGGTGCTCGACTCGGTGCAGACCATCTCGACCACCGGCACCGAGGGGGTGCCCGGTGGGGTGACCCAGGTCCGCGCGGTCACCGCCGCGCTGGTCTCGGTCGCCAAGGAGCGGGGCATCGCCACGGTGCTGGTCGGGCACGTCACCAAGGACGGCCAGGTGGCCGGGCCTCGCGTGCTGGAGCACCTGGTCGACGTGGTGCTGCACTTCGAGGGCGACAAGCACTCGTCGCTGCGCCTGGTGCGCGGCGTGAAGAACAGGTTCGGCGCGGCCGACGAGGTCGGCTGCTTCGAGATGCACGAGGGCGGCATCAGCAGCCTGGCCGACCCGTCCGGGCTGTTCCTGACCCGCTACGCGGAACCGGTCCCGGGCACCTGCGTGACGGTGGCCATGGAGGGGCGGCGGGCCCTGGTCACCGAGGTGCAGGCGCTGATCGGTGCGACAGTGGCGGGTTCTCCCCGACGCACCGTCTCCGGCCTCGACTCGGCGCGACTGGCGATGGTGCTCGCGGTGCTGCAACGGCGCACCGAACGGCTGACCCTGCACGACCGGGAGGTCTTCGCCGCCACAGTGGGCGGGATCCGGGTGGTGGAGCCGGCCGCCGACCTGGCGGTGGCTCTGGCGGTCGCCTCCGGCGGGCTCAACCTGGCGATCGCGCCGCACCTGGTGGCGATCGGTGAGGTGGGGCTGACCGGCGAGGTGCGCCGGGTCGGGGCGGTGCCGCGCCGGCTGGCCGAGGCCGCCCGGCTGGGATTCAAAGTGGCCCTGGTGCCGCCCGGCTGCGGCCCGGCCAGCACCGGCGCGGGCCCCGAGCAGATGCGGGTGACCGAGGTCACCGACGTCCGTTCGGCGCTGCACCATGCGGCCCGCGCGTCCGCCGAGTGACCCACCGTGCCGACGAGGGCGGCGAAACCGGACAGCACGTCGCAAGCGGGAAACGCAGGAAAGGGCGGCATCGTGACACATCACAGTAACCACGACAGCACCCACCGCACGGCAGTCCGTAGACTGTGCCCGTGCCGATCGACCGCGAAACCACCAAGCCAGCCGGCGCGCCGCCCCAGGCCCGCACCGGCGCCGTGGGCTCGCCCGCCCGCCCGATCAGCGTGAGCGTGACTGCGGGAGCCGCCGGGAGCGCCGGAGATCCGCTACGCGCCAACCTCGCCCTGATGGCCCCGGGCACCGCCCTCCGCGACGGTTTGGAGCGCATCCTGCGGGGTCGCACGGGCGCGCTCATCGTGCTCGGCTACGACAAAGTGGTCGAGGGCCTCTGCACCGGCGGCTTCCCGCTGGACGTGGAGTTCTCCGCGACCCGCGTGCGCGAGCTGTGCAAGATGGACGGCGCTGTCGTGCTCTCCAGCGACGGCACCAGGATCGTCCGGGCGGCAGTGCACCTGATGCCCGACCCGTCCATCCCGACTGAAGAGTCCGGCACCCGGCACCGCACCGCCGAGCGGGTGGCCCGCCAGACCGGCTATCCGGTCATCTCGGTCAGCCAGTCCATGCGGATCATCAGCCTCTACGTCAACGGCCAACGGCACGTGCTCGACGACTCGGCGGCCATCCTCTCCCGCGCCAACCAGGCGCTCGCCACCCTGGAGCGCTACAAGCTCCGGCTGGACGAGGTCTCCGGCACGCTCTCCGCCCTGGAGATCGAGGATCTGGTCACCGTGCGGGACGCGGTGGCGGTGGTGCAGCGGCTGGAGATGGTTCGCCGGATCGCCGACGAGATCGCCGGTTACGTGGTGGAGCTGGGCACCGACGGCCGCCTGCTCGCCCTGCAACTCGACGAGCTGATGGCCGGCGTGGACGCCGACCGCACGCTGGTCATCCGGGACTACCTCCCCGTCGGTCGCAAGTCGCGCACGCTTGACGAGGCTCTCGTCGAGCTGGACCTGCTCGGTGCCACCGAGCTGATCGACCTGGTGTCGGTTGCCAAGGCGATCGGCTACCCAGCCGCGTCCGACGCGCTCGACGCCGCGGTCAGCCCACGCGGCTTCCGACTGCTGGCCAAGGTGCCCCGGCTGCCGGTGGCGGTGGTCGATCGCCTGGTGCTGCACTTCGGCAGCCTCCAGCGTCTGCTCGGCGCGACAGTGGAGGACCTGCAGGCCGTCGAAGGGGTCGGCGACGCCCGGGCCCGCGGCGTCCGTGAGGGGCTGTCCCGGCTCGCCGAGGCATCGATCCTGGAACGCTACGTCTGACCCGGCTCAGCCGGTGACGGTGAGCTTCGCCGGGTCGCTGAGCTTCGTGCCGACCCGGGCGAACACCTGGTACGACCCGACCGGCGGGAACGGCCCGGCGGCCAGCGCGCCGTTACAGCGGCTGGTGTCCCGCCCGTTCCACGGCACCTGGTAGGAGCGCTCGAAGTTCGGCGTGAAGGACTGCACGTCCGAGCCCTCGACCTTGCCGCAGGTGTCCGACGACCAGACCTTCTCGGCCCCGGACTTGATGAAGATCTCCTGGAGGTCGGCGCCGACGTTGCGACTGCACGTCCGGTCCGACGTGTTCTTGATTCGCAGTTGCAGCTCGACCACCGCGCCCCGCTGCACCGAGGTCTGGCTCGCCGACGAGATCACGCTGATCTCCTCGTCGGTGCAGGTGCCGTCGTCCTCTGAACCGGCCGCCGCGCCCAGCGGCGGTGTGTTGCTGGTGGTCGCCGGGCTCGGACTCGTCGCACCCGAATCAGCGGGCGCGGACGACGACGGAACGCCGGTCTGCGGTGTCAGCACCGGGCCAGCGGGACCTGACGTCGCGGCGGACGTCGCCGACGGCGAACCTCCCGCCTTCGGCTCCTTGTCGCCGGAACGACCCGAACCGGTACAGGAGTAGAGCAGGACAATCAGGAACAGGAACCCCGCTCCGAGTACGACGGCGCGACGCCGCCAGTACACGGCGGGTGGCAGGGGGCCGACCGTCAGACGCATGATGCCCTCCACCGTAGCCGCGCCGTACCCGGCAGTGCGGCGCGACGCGCCGGAGCCACTCCGAGGCGCCCGCACCACCCTCCAAAGAGGACGGTTCGGCACCCGGTCACAGGTAGACCTTGCGCTGATAGACCGCGTGCGCACCGGCCACCCGGTCCAGGAAGAGTAGCCCCGCACAATGGTCGATCTCGTGCTGCAACGCCCGAGCCTCGAAGCCGTCGGTCACCAGCCGCACCGGCACGCCGCTGCCCGGCAGGTCACCCTCCACCACCAGCCGGCTGGCCCGCTTTACGTCCCCGGTCAGATCCGGCACCGACATGCAGCCCTCCCGGCCCGGCTTCCACCGCGTGGCCTCGACCACACGCGCGTTGCACAACACGAAGGTGCCGTGCACCGTCACCGCCTTCGGGTGCCCGGTCACATCGACGGCGAAAACCCGAGCGCCTACCCCGACCTGCGGCGCGGCCAGCCCGACGCAGCCCGGCGAGACCTTCATCGTGGCTACCAGGTCGGCAGCGAGTTGAACAGTCTCCTTTGCCGTGGGGTCGACCTCGTCCGCGGCCCGACTCAGCACCGGATGCGGGGCGGACACCACAGCCCGCACCTCCCCCGGCACGTCCAGCGACTCCGGAGTCCAGCCCCCCAGGCCGACCTCCGGCCCGCGCTCCTCGCCGGTCACAACAGATCCGGATCCGCAGGCCGGAGGGTGACCTCCACGCCCAGCTCGGCAGCCGTCCGGTGCAGCCGGTCGAGCACAGTGTCCGCCACACCGGCCGGCAACTCGACCTCCGCCAGGACCACGTAGAGCGCACCGGTCAACCGGGTACTCAGGTCGGTGACATTCCCCCCGGCATCCACCAGCACCCGCGTCATCGCCGCGACGATCCCCATCCGGTCCGAACCGTGCACCGCCATCACGTACGGCTCACCCACCGGAGGAACATCGCCGTCCGGGGTGACCGCGCGTACCGTCGCCAGCAGCTGGCCCTCGGCCGCCAGCGACGCCAGTGCGGCCTCGACCTCGACGGCGGCCGGACCGGTGCAGATGAGGGTCATCGCGAAATGCCCCCGCAGCCGCGTCATCGTGCTGTCGGTGAGGTTCGCCCCCAGTCGAGCCAGCACCTCCGCGACGTCGGCCACGATGCCCGGCCGGTCCCGACCGATGACGGTGATCGCGAGCTCGTTCATCCGCGCATTCTCCCCCGCCCGCCGAACCAGGACGTGGCGCCCCGCCCGAGCCGCCCACCCAACGGGAACGCCGGGCGTGACATCATCGACGACGCCATGACTCAACCCGACTTCGCCTCCCTGGTCAGCCGGTGGTTCCAGCAGCACGCCCGTGACCTGCCGTGGCGCGAGCCCGGCGTCACCCCGTGGGCCATCCTGGTCAGCGAGGTCATGCTCCAGCAGACACCAGTTGTCCGGGTGGTGCCGGCCTGGCAGGCGTGGCTGGCCCGCTGGCCGGAGCCGGCCGCGTTGGCGGCGGACACGCCAGCCGAGGCCATCCGGATGTGGGGACGCCTCGGCTACCCCCGTCGGGCGGTCCGCCTGCGCGAATGCGCTGTCGCGATCGTGGACCGGCACGGCGGTCAGGTGCCGGACCGACTGGAGCAACTGCTCGCACTGCCCGGCGTCGGCACGTACACCGCGCGGGCGGTTGCCGCCTTCGCGTACGGACAGCGGCACCCGGTCGTCGACACCAACGTACGCAGAGTCGTGTGCCGGGCGGTGGCCGGCGAACCGGACGCCGGGCCCGTCACCCGACCAGCGGACCTCGTCGCCACCGAAGAACTGCTCCCGACCGAACCGGCCGCAGCGGCACTGGCCAGCGCCGCGTTCATGGAACTGGGCGCGGTGATCTGCACAGCCCGGTCACCGCGCTGCACCGCCTGCCCTGTCGAGGCGGTCTGCGCCTGGCGGGCGTCTGGCCAGGAGGCGCCGGCCGGGCCGACCCGCAGACCCCAGCGGTACGCGGGCACCGACCGACAGGTCCGCGGTCTGCTGCTCGGAGTGCTCCGGGACAGCACCGGGCCGGTCCCGCACCAGCGGTTGGACCAGGTCTGGACCGACGACGTGCAACGCGCCCGCGCCCTCGCCGGCCTGGTGCAGGACGGGCTGGTCGAACCCGCCGGCACCGACGCCTTCCGCCTGGTCGGTGACGGCCCGTCCCTGCCAACCGCGGACCTCACCACCTGACCCGCCCACCCAGCGCATCTGCGCGCCGACCCCGAGGGCCGCACTCCCGCACGCCGCACGCCCTCCGCAAGCTCACAGGCCGCACTCCCGCGTCGCCGCACGTCTGCACGCCCTCCGCACGCCCGCGTCGCCGCCGCCCGCCGCCCGCCGCCCGCCGGCCGCACGCCGAATGCCCGGAGGCCGGCAATCGGCGCCTTCCACACCAAGATCGTGCTCGATCCTTGATGTAGCGGCATCGGACGCCTTGGGCTCAAGTGGTTGTTGCAACGGGGTGGATTCTCGTCAGGATGAGGGGTCATGCCGGGGCAGAGGTTGTCGTCCGCGGAGCGGGCGCAGAT
>NZ_JBEZGJ010000172.1:0-15780 GCF_040649965.1 Micromonospora sp. NPDC048843 | reverse complement strand
GATGACCGTCAACTACGACTTCTTCGACGGCGTGGACTCCTCCACCGCTGTCGGTGTGGTGGACGAGCTGCGGGCCGGCGGTCGGCCGATGCCGATCCACCGGGACCAGCCCGGCCGATTGCGCGGCGGCGAGCAGCTCGCCGGGCAGGTCGATCAGGTCATCGCGTTGGCGGCGTACCGGCCGGGAGGTGATCACCACGGTCCCGCCGGGACGCAGCAGCTGGTAGCTGGCCGACAGGATGGAGGCGAACCCGTCGAGCAGGCGGGACCACCCCGCATAGGCGAGATTGCCACGCCCCCGGTCCCCATAAAGGTGGTCCCGCTTGCGTACCCCGGTCCTCGTCGTCTGGACGAGGCCATGCGTCCCGCGGCCGTACGGCGGCGAGGTAAGCAAGAGGCTCACCCTGCCGACCGCCGACGCGGGCACCAGGCCGAGCAAACCGGTGGCGTCCCCGGTGAACACCGCCGCCGTGCCGGCGGCACCCTGCGACGCGGCGAAGGCAACATTGGCCTCTGCTAGTGCCGTGTAGGAGGGCTCAATGTCGATCCCGATGCCCTGCCGGCCGAGGTGCATAGCTTCCACCAACGTGGTGCCACACCCGCACATCGGGTCAAACACCACATCGCCCGGCAGGGTGTACGCGCTGATCGCATGCGCGGCCAGGTGAGGCAACATCTTGGCCGGATGGCTGGACGTCTCCCGGACGTAGCGGCCCCGCCGCTGGTCACGAGCAGGTATCTGGCAGGTCAACCACACCGAGGTGATCGGCATGCCCTCAGCCACCGGCGCCCCCGCCCTCTATCGCGCTGCGGGTCAAGATCAGCACGTCGGTGTGGATCGCCAACTGCGCCTGCTGGCCACGCCGGGGCGGCCGATCGGCCGCCACGATGTGCTGCAGGTACGCCAGCCCGGCCCGCTTCGCGGCGATGACGACATCGACCGGCAGGGCGACGTCGCCGTGCGCCAGCACCACCGCCACGCAGCCGCCCAGCACGAGATGAGCGCGGCAACGGAGGAAGAAGTCGACCGCAGAGGCGTCGGCAACCGGCCAGCCAGTGACGATCAGCGTCGCCGACTCGCGGCCCCACCCGACCGGACGGGCCGCCTGCAGGTGACTGCGGCGGTGCGAGGCGATGACCGCGCGCGCCAACTGCGGTCCTTCGACCAGATCGACGATGAGGTCGGACGGGTGAGTGAGGTTGTGGACCAACCGCACACCCATCGCATTGGACATGGTCTCCCCCTCCTGCGGGGCGGGGACCGGCCAGACAGTGATCGGCACGGGCGGGTCGCCGGGCACCACGTCCCCCACGGGAACCGGCGCACGGTGATGGTTTCTGTCGGTCATGGGCACGGTGGCCCCCGGACCGGCGGGCGTACTGACGATCCCCAGTGCGCCGCTGACAGGCCGATCGAACCCACCCCTGACCTGACAGCACCGGTCATCCAGGCCGATCTGACAGCCACGTCAACAGGCCGGCGGTGGTGAGCACGGTGGCGAACCTGACACGACCGGTCACGACCTATCCGGGTCTGACAAACGCTCGTCGTGTCAGGTCGCGCTGTCCCAATCGGAGGTCTCGGAGTCTTCGCACCGGGCGAAGAGCACCCGTCAAGGGAGACATCACCATGGCAACGACCACCCGCACGAGGACGGCCAACACGGCTCTGACCACCGCCGAGAAGGCTTTCGAACTGCTGACCTGCGAACCCGCCCCGCTGGTGTTCGACGCCCGGCCGGTGCCGGGCCTGCCAGACACCACGATGCCGCTGGACGAGCTGCGCCAGCTACTCATGATCGGGCGCTACAACAGCGACACCACCGACGAGCTGTGGCGGCAGCTGGCCCACCACGCCCGCGAATGGGGACCGGCCTGGGTCGTCGGCGCCATCGGCGTGGCGCTGCCCGCCTTGACGCACCTCGCGGCGAAGATCAGCCGCGGTTACGCCCGGCACGCCGACGACGTCGACTCCGAAGTCCTAGCCGGATTTTTGCAATCTCTGCGCAGTGCGGATCTCGCCCCGCCCCGACTGTGGCTGCGGCTCTGCTGGGCGGCCTGGCGCGCTGGAGCCGCGGTCGTCAAGACCGACGACGGCGAGGAGCTGCCGCTGGACCTGCCCACCGGGTCGCGGTCGCCAAGGATGCCTTATGGGCATCCGGACCTGCTGCTCGGCCGGGCAGCCGCCGCCGGCCTGATCACGGCCGAAGCCGCAGAGCTGATCAGCGCCACCCGGTTCGGCGACGCGCTGATCGAGCACCTGGCCGCCGAAAAGGGCGTGACCGCCCCGGTCCTGCGGATGCGTCGCCGCCGCGCCGAACGGGTTGTGGCCGCCGCCGTCACGCGGGGCGACCTGTCCGGCCCGATCCCTTCGTCCGGCCGCTGCGAAGCCGCCGTGGCGGCCTGAAAAACACCACCCGCTCGGCAGCAAACCGAGTACAAGGTAGGCACACCGAGCAGATTAGATTCCACTTCAGACGATTAACAAAGCTGCTCCGGCTCTGCTCTCGCTACCAAGCCGACCACTTCAGCCGGTAGACCTGATCCCGCGCCTCCATGGCAAGCGCGCGGATCGCGGCATGTGCGGATGGCGACGTCGGAAAGCCTAGGCTGGGTAGGCGATGGACTTCCTGATCTTTAGGGTGGCTTCATGGTGGTCGACTTGGCGTCTTCTTGGTGCGCTACGGATCTCGGAAGGTATCGTCCATCCCGGCATACCTACGAGCGGTACCCGCTCGAGAGCGTGCCGCCCGTGCTTGACGCTCTCGACGGCTTTCGATGGCTAGGCGGTCGAGGACAGCGCAACGCCAGCAACGTGGACCTGCTGACGCGTCTTGAGATGAGCCTGACTGACGTCGGTCTGGCGCTACCGGACGATTTCGTCGAGTTCCACTCCTGGGACGGCTGGGCAGCCGAGCTGGACACCGTGTCCGTGACTGGGTGTTGGACCAGGCTGAGTCCGGTGCCCACCTTTAGTCCGGTCGAGCCCGGCGCGTTCCTCGTCCGCTTCCTGTCCGACCAACAGGACTGCGTCACCTGGCACCTGTACCTACGCCGCGGGGAGCCAGCATTCGTCGTGCATGCGTTCGGCTTGGACCTCGATTACGACGACGCCGACGATGAGGACTTAGGAGTGATCTACCGATGCGCATCCTCGTTCGAGGAGTTCGCCTACCGGTTCTGGATCGAGAACCGGATCTGGCGGCACCTGCACGATCCAGATGCCGGGCCGCTACCGCCACGCCTCGCCGCATACCTTGCGCACTATCCGCAGCTGCCGTCGTGACAATCCAGTTCAGTAGCGACAGACATTCACCGGCAGGAGCATGCATCGAGTCCCGTCGCACACAGGTACCTCGACGCCCGGTCGGCGGCGGCATAGGCGTGCACGTGATCTTGTCGACCGCGCCAGGCGATATCGGGGTACGCGGAACGTCCAACGCCGGGCACCATGTACTCGTGGCACCTGACCAACTCGCCGGCTGCTTCGTTGTGGAGATTGGCCTCCGTCAGGCATGGCCATTTATCGGCTTCTGTGACAACCGATCGACGCCGCCGCAAGAGAGCCGCCTCTACCTGGACACGGATTGGTGCATCGAGGCCGGTTCTCGTGTTCGGGGCACCGCTGCGGACGAGGCCAACTGGCTCACATCTGCGCTCACCCTCAACGGCGCCACGATCGCAGAAGCCCGTGTAGCGGACGACGGCACACTACTCTTGGCAACGACTGACCAACGGTCACTCGTCGCTTCGGGACAGCCGGAAGCAGCTCCGGTCGGCGAACCGTGGTGGCTCTCCGGACCGTCCTCCAGGTAGCTGTGCTGTCGCACTGCTTTCGGCAGGGCCGCACGTCAAGCGCGATCGTGCCCCGTCACTTACGATGTGGCCGGTACGTGCGGCCTCGTCATCTCGAACTGCGGCCCGTTCGCCTCGCGGGGGCGCCGCCTCCGGTAGTCCTCAAGCCTCAAACTACCGGCACACGACCGTTGCCCTTGGCCGCGTACAAGGCTCGATCGACATCCCGGAGCGGCTCGCCGGTCCGAGTGTGCAAATCCAGACAAGCACGCAGATAGGGAAGCCAGGTCTGCCGATCCTGGGAGTCTAGCGGCACCTCGGCGTAGCCGAGGGCGTTGATCGACTTCACTGCGCGCTCGTCAAGGACGGTCCATCGCAGTGGGTCCATCGTCATGAGCAGCGCGCTGCCGAGGGCGGGCCCGACTCCCTGAAGTACGCGTATCACACGCATCGCAGCACCGTCATCCTGACAGCCGCGGGCTGCAGCGGTGACATCCCGGATGGTTTGATCCGTTTCTCGGGCCAAACCCCTCCCAGCGTTAGCCCAACGGTGAGCCATGGCATTGAACTTCCAGCCGATAACCGTGAGCACAGCGGAGCGATCGAGGACCTTCGCTCCAAGCAGCGGAGCCAGGACTCGGTCGTGCTCAGCGGGGTAGCGCCTCGCCCACGTCTGTACCCAACGAGCCAAGCCACTGTCGTCAATCACGGCCGGAAGCATAGCTACGGGCGCTTTCGGCACGACCAGGTGGTTGACCGCATCGTGAGCACAAACGCGGTACTTAGAGGCTTAGCTCGGGATCGATGTCTGGCCAGACTCGGTCCAGGTGCTCGGCGAGACGCTCCCGCATTGCGCCTGGCCACCGGTGTCAACGGTGTGGCTTTCTTATTGCCTGCGGTCACGCCTGCTAAGCGGCCTAAACCGATCAGGGCCCCCGCACTCACCGGCTTTTCGCCTCCGCTACGGCGGGCTGCCGTACTACCAGCGTGGTCGCGTCGACCTCTGGCAGGGGCGCCCCCGTGGCGAAATAGACCGTGAGACACGGACTGACGGTGAAGCCTCTGGCCGTCCTGCGCACACGCTTGCGATCGCGGCGCTTCGTCGATCCGGCCGACTGTCTCGCGCCGTGCCGGGCGAGCGCTCGGCGGACCTCCCGCCAATCTTTCGGCCGGACCGAAAGCGTGGCTAGCGCCAGGCTGCGCCAATATTCGGGACGGGTACGCAGCACCTCATCGAGCGCGTTCAGCACCTCGGATGGCACCTCGGCACAAGGACGGGCTGGCCGTTCTACATCGTCGTCGACGTGCGTGTAGTAGCCGTTCATGATTTCGGACGAGGTGCCGAGCACCTGGGTCTGGCCCGGTTCAGCGCTGTCCGGCTTGATGCGGTGCTCGCACCAGGCGCCCAAGGCGTCAGTCTCGACGAAGATAAGCGGCGAGCCCGCCTTGTTGATCGCCGCGCGAGTCTGCACGTAGGCGTAGAACTCTGCAGGGTGACGAAGAATGTCCGTGGCCATCATTAGGTCCGCGAGCGCAACTAGCCACGTGCCGGCGGCTGGCTCCTCGGTTCGCTTGCCTCCGGTGGGCAGGTGCGTGGCGAAAGGATCCACCCGATCGAGAGTGACGATCATTGAGGTCGGATCAGGGGCGTTCGGGATTGCCACGGCACGCCCCTTCGCGTCCTGCAGACCTGCCGCACCAGCCTGCAGATGTGTGATCGTCCGGGCGTTCTGCGACAACGCCTTGTCGACGAACTCACCGGTCTTCTTACGGATCCGGTCAGGGGCCGCTCGCCGAGCCGGATCAGTGAGTCGCCCACCCTTGACCTCGACGACGACTGTGACACCGGGCGTCGCGACGAGCACGTCGATGTCCGGCCGCCCTGGCGCTGCGTAGGTGTAGTCCGCGTGCACGTAGTCAGTGCCGAAGACATCACTCAACGCCCGACGCGTCAGTTCCTCGCAGCCGTCCTGACGACGCTTGTCGAATGCTTTTATCAGGCCTGCATCGGCTTGGCACACCTCAGCTGCCCAGTCGAGCGCCTCGTGGACAAAGTCACCGGGCCGCGGCCACAGGTACCGGCCGTCGGGCAGACCGATGATCGGCCGACGACGCAACCTGTTGGTGGCCCCGAGCGTGCTCAGCCCGGGTTGGCTGCCCAGGGGCGTGACTAACGCCGCGAGCGCTGCGGCGAGGCGCTCGCGGGGGATGCCGGTCCTCTCAGCGAGCAGCCCAGGCAGGTCGTCTTCCAACGGCGCGGCGGCGAAGGTGGCGGTGTACGCGTCATACATAAGCCGCAACGGAAGCCGCTCCTCAGGGTCATCCGGGAGCATCTCGCCGGCCACGCCGGCCTCTTCCAGGACCGCGTCTCCTCGCCGCACGAGCGTGCTTTGGTAGGCGTCGGCAGCAGTCAGCACGTCACCAAGTGCGTATCCCAACTGCTTGATTGACCTCTCGGCGAGGGGATCAACGACAGCGTGAAAGATCTGCCGAAGCTGCGCCGGGTAGCCCATCATCCGGTCGAAACGGTGTTCAAACTCGAGCAGGTGCCGGACCCTGGTTAGGGAATCCCTTCCGCCCTCGCGGATCATCCGACCCTGTTGGAGGAAGTTCTCAGCCTTGCCGTACTCCCGGAGTAACCCCTCAAGTTCGTACAACGTCCACGGCCTGAACTCCGTACCTAGCCGGTCGAGGACGTCTTGTTCCGGCAGCGCGGTGACCAGACCGCCGTAGAACTCCACCAACGCATCGATGCCGAAGCCAGCGCCTGCGGAAAGCATCGCCCTACGTATCGCGGCCAGCACCTGGATCTGGGAGTACAGCGCGAGTGGGTCTGCGGACGCGGCGAGCGCGGAGATCTCGGACAGCAGGCCGGGGATCCGCTGCTCGGCGTCGGCCATCTGGGCGAGGAGAGCACGCTGTGTCTCACGCCGCGCGGCGCCGACCGGGTGCTGGAGCCGACGCAGCCCGAAGCTTGAGGTCACGTCGACGGGCAAGGCCAGGGATCCGAGGAAGGGCTCAGGTAATCTTCTGGCCTTCATTGCACGGCGGATAGCCGTCGTCGGACGTTGGTGGGAGGGCAAGTTTTGCTCCGCTCGCTGTGTTCACGGGGAGTAGGGTCACCGCAAAATACAACAGCGGAAGCTGCCTGCGGCCATCGATTTCCTACGGCTGCCGCGTCCCAGGCGTGAGGCCTGTCGACAGGACGACGAGGATGCGCTCGGCGGCTCGAGCTGGTTGCGACTGAGGGGACTACGTGACCGCTGACCGGTCTTGTCAGGTCGTGACGGGCGCCAGGCAAGTTCGATCGGCCTGACAGCCGAGTTCTGGGCGGTGCATGTCATCCACGGCATGTCCGTCCGGTGGGGACCTCCTATCCGGTGAAGCTGATGGTCCGGCACGGCTGGCGCGGCGTACTGACACCGCAACCCTTCGCCCAAGGCAAGGGAGGAGCGCCCCCACCGGCCCAGTCGAAGCTTCGCCCTGGTCCCCACCGCGGCGGCCCGCAGAAGTCCTGTGGAGCGTCGCAATGCACACAATCTTGTCAGTCCTGGCCGACCTCGCCGCCGCCACACCCACGCCCACCCCGGCACCGACGCCCAAGAACATCAGCGATGTCATCTCCTCGATCACCGCGTGGATCATGGGCATCATCGCGCTTGTCGCGACAATGTTCCTGGTCATCGGTGGCCTCCGCTACATGGCCGCCGGCGGTGACCCGGCCCAGGTCGAGCAGGCGAAGGGCAACTTCAAGTCCGCCTTGATCGGCTACGCGCTGGCGGTTCTCTCCCCCGTGATCCTGCAGGTACTGCAGGGCATCATCGGCGGCTGAGGGCAGCGGTCATGATCGACTGGATGATGAATGGCCTGGTGGAATGGCTCGCCGATCGGCTGCAAGACCTCCTCGGCGGACTCCTGGCCTATCTGACGTCGTCGATGTTCCTGTCGCCGGACGTCACTGTCTTGCCGCAGGTGCAGACCATCGCCGCGAAGAGCGCGCTGGTCGTCAACGCCTGCTACATCCTCGCGCTGCTGACCGCCGGCGTCGTGACGATGACCAGCAGTTCGGTCGAGGTCCGATACGGCGTCAAGGAACTCGTGCCACGCCTCGTTGTCGGGTTCATCCTGTCGAACTTCGCGGTCCCGCTCTGCGCCGTACTCATCGATGTGGCCAACGCGTTGACGGTGGCCATGGTCGGCACTGCGGCGCCGACCACGCAAGCGGTCACGATGGCCCGCACTCACGTGGCCGCCGCCCTCATCGATCCTGCCAACGCCATCATCGCCCTGGTCATCGGGCTGCTGATCGTCGGGCTGATGTTCACCCTCGTCACCGGTTGGGTTGTACGCGTTGCGGTGCTGGTCATCCTGGCCGGGCTCGCCCCGGTCGCGCTGGCCTGCTATTGCCTGCCCTGGACGCAACCCACCGCCGACCTATGGTGGCGCAGCCTCCTGGGCTGCCTCGGCACCGCCGTGTTGCAGGCCATCGCGTTCTCCACCGGCATCCAACTGCTCACCGACCCGGACGCAAGCATTGCGGTCCTGATCGGCCTGCCGGGCTCGGACGTGTTGAACCTGCTGCTGGTAGCGGTGGTTCTGTGGATGACGGTCAAGATCCCCGGGATGATGGGCCGCTACGCCACGGGCAAGGGGTCGCCGAACATCGGCGGGATTCTGCTGCGGGCAGTGGTCATCCAGGGCATCACCCGCCGTCTACCGCTCAATGGGCGCGGACATACCGCCTTGCGAGGTGGGCGATGACGATCGAGGACAACGTCCCGCGCGCCGTCGTCCCGGCCAACGTCAACGAGCCTGACCGCATCGCGTTCGGGCTGACGTTCCGGCAACTGGGCATCGTCGGCGGTGCCGGCCTCGTCGGGCTCGGTGTTTATCGCACGTTCGGGCATCTACTGCCGCAGGTGGCCTGGATCGTCGCCGGGGCAATCGTGTTCGCCGTGGCGGTCGTGGTAGCGCTCGGCCGCCGTGACGGCCTGCCGCTGGACGTGTGGCTGCGGCACGGGTTCATGCTCAGTCGCAGGCCGCGCACCCTTACGCCGGGTAAGGCTCGGGCCAGTTCGGTCGCGGTCGTGGCCGGAAACCCGAGCCTTCCGGCGCCGCTGCGTTCTCCGGTCACGGCGCTCACCCCGACCGGAGTCCTGACCAGTGAGGGCAGCGGCAAAGTCCTGATCGCCTGCGGCACCACGAACATCCACCTGCGCACCGGCGGTGAACAGGGGGCCCTATTGGAGGGGTTTGGCCGGTTCCTCAACAGCCTGACCGGGCCCGCGCAGATCGTCGTGGCTGCGCAGCGGCACGACCTGACCGTCTACGCGCAGGCAACTGTCGACCACGCACCGCGCCTGGCGCACCCGGCGTTGCAGGCCGCCGCCGACGACTACGCCGAGTTCCTGCTCGACCTAGACAGCCAGCGCGATCCGCTGCGCCGCCAGGTTCTCGCCGTCATCACCGGAGAGCTCGGGGCCGACGCCGCGGTGCGCGCGCTGTCCGGGCTCGGTGTCGAAGCCGCAGCTCTGGACGGACCGGCTGTCGCCTCCGCGCTGGCCGGCGCGGTCGACCCGTTCTCCCCGCCGGTGCCTGGCCCACGTGCGACACCCGCCACCCCGATCACCCTCCGGAGCACATCATGAACCTGTTGAAGAAGGCTAAGAGCAGTGTTGCGGGCGGGGAGGGGCTGCCCTCCCCCGCCGCGCTGTCGGTCACGCCATCGCACGTGCAGGTCGGCGACGGTTATGCCGCCACCTACGCAGTGTGCGGGTATCCCGCCGAGGTCGGCCCAGCCTGGTTGGACCCGCTGCTGTCCTACCCGGCACGGGTCGACGTCTCGGTGCACCTGGACCCGGTGACGCCGCAACTGGCCGCGCCGATGCTCAAGCGCCAACGCGCCCGCCTCGAATCCTCGCGCCGCCTCGACGCCGACCAGGGACGCTTGGGTGATCCCAGGGTCGAGGCCGCAGCAGCCGACGCCGCCGACCTCGCTGAACGCGTCGCCCGCGGCGCAGCGAAGCTCTTCGACACCGGCATCTACGTCACGATCCACGCCCGGACCCTCGACGAGCTGCACACCGTCACCGCGGGCGTGAAGTCCGCCGCCGCCAGCGTCCTGCTGGACCTGCAACCGGCTACCTTCCGCCACCACCAGGGCTGGATCTCCACTCTGCCGGTCGGCGTGGACCCGCTACGGATGCGCCGCATCCTCGACACCACCGCCCTCGCGGCGGCGTTTCCCCTCGCCTCGGCGGACCTCGCCGCCCCGGCCCCCGGCACCGTCGCTGCCCTCGGAGGGCTGCTGTACGGGGTCAACACAACCAGCAACGGGGTCCTGATCTGGAACAGGTGGGCGCAGGACAACCACAACTCGGTCGTCCTGGCCCGCTCCGGCGCGGGTAAGTCGTACTTCGTCAAACTGGAGGTCTTACGAAACCTCTATCAGGGCACGGTCGTGTCCGTCATCGACCCCGAAGACGAGTACGCGCCCCTGGCCGAGCACGTCGGCGGCACGGTCGTGCAGCTCGGCCAACCGGGCGTCAGGGTCAACCCCCTCGATCTGCCCGCCGACCAGCGGCCCGACACCCTCACCCGACGCGGCCTGTACCTACACACCCTGATCTCGGTCATGCTCGGGGCGGCACCGCCGCTCGGCGAGCGCGCCGCGCTGGACCGGGCGATCACCGCCACCTACGCCCGCGCCGGGATCAACGGCGACCCGGGCACCTGGACCAAACCCGCGCCGCTGCTGCGCGACCTCGCCGACATGCTCGCCGCCGACGACGACCCGGCCGCCGGGCAACTCGCCGCCCGACTCGCACCGTGGACCGTCGGGAACTTCGCCACCCTGTTCGACGGGCCGACCACGACCGTCCCGCGAGGGCACCTCGTGGTGTGGTCGCTGCGGCACCTGCCCGACGAGCTGCGCACGGTGGGCACACTGCTGGCGCTCGACTCGATCTGGTCGGGCATCGACACCCCCGCCACCGCCGCCCGCCGGCGACGCCAGCTCGTCGTGGTCGACGAAGCCTGGCTCCTGATGCGCGACGGCGAAGGCAGCCGGTTCCTGTTCCGGATGGCCAAGGCAGCCCGCAAGCGGTCCGCCGGCCTCTGCGTGATCACCCAAGACGCGGCCGACGTGCTGTCAACCGACCTCGGCCTCGCCGTGGTGTCCAACGCCGCCACCCAGGTCCTGATGCGCCAGAGCACGCAGTCCATCGACGCCGTGTCCGAGGCGTTCGGCCTGACCGCCGGGGAATCACGGCTGCTGCTGTCCGCGCCACGCGGCGAAGGGCTCCTCGTCGCCGGTCGTAGCCGGATCCCGTTCCGTGCGGTGGGGTCGGCGGCCGAGCACAGGCTTGCCGTAACCGGGATCGGGGAGGCCGACTGATGACCACCCCGACCTGGCCCGCCGACCTCGGGCACTGGATCATCGCCCGGCCATGGCTCGGCGTCCTCGCCGCCGCCGCGATCGTCGCAGCGGTGTTGGGCCACGGCCAGCTACTGGCCTGGCGGCACCAGCGGTTCGCGGCTGGCGCGCGGTGGCTGACCATCGCCGCACCGCCGGAGGTTACCGCCGAGGCCGCCGCCGCATTCTGGATGACGCTGGTCGGCGTGCTGACGCCGTCGGTGTGGCGACGCAGGGTGTACGGGTACCCACACGTCGGGTGGGAGTACACCTGGACCGGCCGTGCCCTGACCATCCGGGTCTGGGTGCCAGGTACCGTGCCGCCCGGCGCGGTCGAAGCCGCCGTCCGGGCGGCCTGGCCCGCCGCGACCCTCACGACCGCAGATGCCGCCGCGCCGATCCCCGCCCAGGTGGGCGAGCAGGTGGGCGGGGCGCACTGGCCGCAGCACACCGACGGGCTGCCGCTGCGCAGCGAACACGACACCGACCCGCTTCGGGCGTTGCTTGCCGCCGGGGCCGAGGTCCGCCACCGCGAACACGCGTGCGTGCAGATCCTCGCCCGCCCGGCACCCGCCCGCCGCGTGCGGGCGGCCCGCCGGGCGGCGGCCACCACCAGCAACCATCCCCACGGGCGGCCCGACATGGCCGCCCAAGCTGTTTCGGGTGCGGCGCGGTTAGCCATCGAGCCCCTGCTGTGGCTCCTGGAGGTCTTCATGCCCGGCCCATCCCGGCCGCACAGCCCGGCACGAACCCCAACGGGGCGGGCAGCCGAACGGGACCCGGTAGCCACCGCCGACGCCCGCACCATCGTGGACAAAGCCGTGCGGGTGCCGCACTTCGAGATCGCGGTCCGGTTCGCCGTGGCTGCGGACCCGGACAAGACACCGCCGGACAGGCAACGGGCCAACCAGGTCCGCGAACGTCTCGCTGGGCTCGGGCACACCATCGCCTCGGCCGCCGCGGCGTACACCGGCCCGAACCGGCTGCGCCGGATGAAGATGCCCCACCCGGTGGCCACGATCGCCGGACGGCAACTGCGGCGCGGCTTCCTGGCCACCGTGCCGGAACTTTCGGCCCTGGCCGGGCTGCCGCAAGACCTCGCCGTTCCGGGCCTGGACCGGGCGCGGGCCAAGGCCGTGCCGGCGCCCGTGCAGGTCCCCTCCGGCGGGCGGAGCGTGAAGGTGCTGGGCCGCTCACAGATCGGCCACCACAGCATCGGCCTCACTGTCACTGATGCCCGCCAGCACGTGCACGTCGTCGGCAAGACCGGCGTCGGCAAGTCCACGCTGCTGCTGAACATGATCCTCGGCGACATCAAGTCCGGGCGCGGGACCGTGGTCATCGACCCACGCGGGGACCTGATCACCGACATCCTCGACCGATTGCCCGCCTCCTACGCCAAGAAGATCGTGATCATCGACCCAGACCAGGAAAACCCCGGCTGCTTCAACCCCCTCGATGACGGCGGCGATCCGCACCTGGCCGTGGACAACCTCGTCGGCATCTTCGCCAAGATCTTTCAAGGGCAGTGGGGGCCACGGATGGACGACACCATGCGCGTCGCCTGCCTCACCCTGATGCGCCACGCGAAACCAACCCTGAGCCTGGTCCCATCGTTGCTGCAGGACCGGGACTTCCGGGCCCGGTTCACCCACGGGCTGGACGACCCGGACGGCCTCGGCGGGTTCTGGCTCTGGTACGACGGCATCAACGAGCAGTTCCGGGGCCAGGTCATCGCACCCGTCCTCGCCAGACTCCGGGCGTTCCTGCTGCGGGACTTCGTGAAATCCGTGATCGGAAACGCCCACTCGTCGTTCGACATGGGCCGGGTCCTCGACGGCGGGGTGCTGCTCTGCCGGCTACCCAAGGGCATCCTCGGCGAGGAGACCAGCCGCATCCTCGGCTCGATGATCGTCGCCCGGGTCTGGCAGGCCGCCATCGCCCGCGCCAGCATCCCCGAAGACCAGCGCAAAGACGCCAACCTCTACGTGGATGAATGCCACAACTTCCTCACGCTGCCCGGCAACGTCGGAGACATGCTGGCCGAGGCGCGCGGATTTCGGCTCGGGCTCGTCCTGGCGCACCAGGACCTGGCGCAACTGCCCAACGACATCGCCGCGGCGGTGTCGGCCAACGCGCGCACGAAGCTGTTCTTCAACGTCGACCCCGCCGACGCGCGGGACCTGTCCCGACACACCAAACCCGAGCTGGACGAACACGACCTCGCCCACCTCGATGTCTACACCGCTGCAGCCCGGCTGCTGGTCGGCAACCGGGAGCTACCCGCGTTCACCTTCGTGACCAACCCGCCGGCGCCGCCGGTGGGTGAAGCGACCGCGATCCGGCAGGAGTGCGCCGCCGCCCACAGCCGCACCAGTGGTGAGCCGCCGATGCAGCAGCTCGCCCGTACCGCGATGAAGCGGCGCATGACCGACCGCGACCGCTGAGCACTCCGGCTCGCATCGGGGCTCGGCTGGGTGCAGCACCGGGGACTCGTCTGGGGGTGTCCGCGACACGAGACCCCACACGAGTCCCACGCCCCTGGTCTGTCAGGCGCCTGACCTGCCCCAACCCGCCCGACGCCAGCACCGGAATCGAGATCAACTCATCCAGACTCCCTACGGGACTCTCTCTCCAGGGGTGTATCCACCTATGCCGCAATCGCGATCAGTCAGCCTCCTGTCCATCTATCCCCACATCACCAGCCGTGACCGTCGGCTTCTCCAGCTGCTCGACGATCACCAGGTCCTCACCACCGATCAGATCCACCGCATGCTGTTTCTCGCCCGACGGACCTGTCAGATCCGGCTCGGTGAGCTGGCCGCATTGGGCCTGCTGGACCGGTTCCGGTTCGCCCGCGCCGGGGGTGGTAGCCATCCGTGGCACTGGACGCTCGGCCACCAGGGGCACCGGTTCCAGGCCGCAGCTCACCGCCGGCCCGAACCCACCGTGCGCACCAGCCGTCAGAGCGTCGACCGGCTCTCGGCCAACCCGAACCTGACCCACCTGCTCCTGGCCAACGAGTTCTTCGTCCGGCTCACCGTGCGCGCCCGCCAGCACCCGCAGGTGCGGCTGGACCGGTGGTGGTCCGAGACGATGACCACGAAGCAGTTCCGCACCATCACCGCCGACGGGCACGGCCTGTGGAGCGTCGCCGACGCCACGGTGGGGTTCTTCCTGGAGGCCGACACCGGCACCGAACCCCTCGGCCGGGTGGTGGCCAAACTCGACCGGTACGCGCAGCTGATCCGCCGCGGCGGCCCCCGCTACCCGGTGCTGTTCTGGCTGAGCAGCGAGCAACGCGAAGAGCACCTTCACCAACTCCTGCGCTGCCCGCGCGGCGACGTACCGGTCGCGACCGCCACCCACGACGCCGACCCGACCGAGGCGGTATGGCTGCCCGCCGGCGCCACCGGCCGGGTCCGGCTCGCCGAACTGCCCAGCGACCACGGGCAGCCCGTGGCGGACAACCCCAACTACGACGACGGTGTCTTCGTGCCCTGACAGACCCTGGCACGCACACGGCGGATCCTGTCAGCGCAGCTCACAGGCATGGTCGAGTTTCCTGACAACGCTGGCGCTGTCAGGTCACGCAGCTACGGTGCAGCTTCTTCTTGCTTTGCTCGCACCGCCGCCCCTCCGGTCCTCCTCGGATCTGCCCGCGCCAGCGGGATCACCCACAGCCCACCCTCGGTCGGCTCGTGATTCACGCCCCGCGCCTTGCCCGGCAGCTTTCCCAGGCCAGAGCCCGCGTTTCGGTGGCACCACCGCGCATCCCCACCCCACGCCCACTGCTTCGCGAAGGGAGCACCCCGTCATGCCCACGCCCACCCCGCTCACCGCTTCGGTGATCACCGTCTGCTTCGCCCCGGGCGAGGACGCCGACTGGTTCGCCGCCTCAGAGAAGGTCAACGATCTTCTGCATGCCAACGGCACCCCCGCCCGCCGCTACCACGTCCGCCACCGCCGCCTCATCGGCTGGCTGACCCGCTTCCTCGGCTACTACCTCCTCGACGCCGCCCGCCGCTTCGGCGCGGTCACCGTGGCCGCCGGAGGCCGCAAGGGTCGCCTCGACCTGACCGGCACTGCCGCCAAAGCCTCCCAGTACGCCGCGCTGCGCTGGCGTGCCTGGAACACCCACATCGCCGCGACAACCCGTCCGGCCCGCCCCTTCGAGGACTACCTCGCCCAGCACCACGCCGACCCGACCAAGGTCAGCGTGGCCGAGGCCCGCCGCCGCTTCGAGCAACAGCCACGCGTCCTGGCGATGCTCGCCCTCTCCTTCGACCCGTACGAGCTGTCCGTCTACCAAGCCGGTGAAGCCACCTACGTCGGGCTGCACTGGCGCATCGCGCTGATCGGCGACGCGCTGATCACCACCGAAGGCCGCCTGCTCACCCCGGCCAGTGACTCCGTCGCCGACCGGTTCCGCTTCCTCAACGAAGCCTGCGCCTACCTGCGCGGCCTGCGCTCCAGCGCACGACTGTGCGCCGTCGCCATCGCCTAACCGCCTGAATTGCCGAAGGCCGTCGAGGACGTCACGATCGTGCGCACCAGCGGCCGCGCCGACG
>NZ_JBEZGJ010000171.1:0-15903 GCF_040649965.1 Micromonospora sp. NPDC048843 | reverse complement strand
GATGCCGAGCGCGACGTAGATGGCGCCGATGATCAGCGTGGAGTGCCCCAGGCCGTACGCGTCGCCGGCCACGCGGGCCCGTCGCTCACCCGGCAAGCGTGAAGGACTACGCCGAGGACGGCAACGCCTCGGCCTCGGTGACCAAGCAGGCCATCTTCGCGGTGATCGGCATCGGTGCGTTCTGGGTCTGCCAGCGCCTGCCGGCCAGCACCTACCGCTCGCTGGGGCGGCCGCTGCTGTTCACCTCGATCGGGCTGTTGGTGGTGCTCAACCTGCTGGTCGCGTTCGCCCGGCTGACCGGTCAGGATTCGGCCAGCTTCGGGCCGGTCGAGGCGCATCTGAACTGGCTGTTCGTCGGCGGGATCCAGCTACAACCCTCCGAGCTGGCCAAGTTCGCGATGGTGCTCTGGGGTGCGCACCTTGTCGCCCGCAAGGGCGCCGCGCTCGGTTGGTGGCGCGAACTGGCCACCCCGCTCTTCCCGGTGGTCGGCCTCCTCTTCGTCCTGGTCGGATACAACGACACCGGCACGATGCTCTGTCTGCTGGCCCTGGTCGTGGGCCTGCTCTGGGCCGCCGGGGTGCGGATGCGGGTCTTCGGCGCCCTGGCCACGGCCGGCCTGGTCGGGATCGGCCTGCTCGTGGCGGTGGCCTCGCTGGGCGCCGGCTCCGGCGAGCGCGGCGCCGACAACTACCGCCTCGCCCGGCTGGACATGTTCTTCAACCCACCGGACCCGGAGACCTGCAAGCTCAACGACTGCCTCCAGTTCTACCAGGGACGGCTGGCCATCGAGCACGGTGGCTGGTTCGGTGTCGGGCTGGGCAAGGGCAGCCTGAAGTGGGACTGGCTCCCCGAGGCGCACAACGACTTCATCTTCGCGATCATCGCCGAGGAACTGGGCGTGATCGGGTGCGTCGTGGTGCTCAGCCTCTTCGCGGTCCTCGCGTACACCGGGTTCCGGATCGCCCGGCGGGTCGACGACCCGTTCCGCCGGCTCGCCGCCACCGCCGTGACCACCTGGCTGGTCAGCCAGGCTGTGATCAACATCGGTGGGGTGGTCGGGCTGCTGCCGATCACCGGTCTGCCGCTGCCGTTCATCTCCGACGGCGGAAGTGCCCTGGTGGTGACGTTGGCCGGCATCGGCATGCTGGCGTCCTTCGCGCGCGCCGAACCCGATGCGGCCAGAGCACTGCATGCCCGTCCGCCGGCCCGGTGGGTCCGACTACTCTGGGCCCCGTTGCCGCCGCTTCCCGGCCGGCGTCGCCGACCGGCGACGCCGCCCGCTGGCCGAGGGTCCGTGCCCCGGTCCCGCGAGCGGCGCCATGACGATCAGGCCGCGCCGCGCGGGGTCCGACAGGACCGCAGCCGCAAGGGTACGGCGAGCGAGAGGAGACGCTGATGGGTCCGCTGCGTTCGGTGGTGCTCGCGGGAGGTGGCACCGGGGGGCACGTCTACCCGCTGCTCGCCTTCGCCGACTGCCTGCGCCGACACGACCCGGGCGTCCGGATCACCTGCCTCGGCACACCCCGGGGCATGGAGAACGACCTGATCCCGCCGCAGGGCTACGACCTGCGGCAGATCCCGGCGTACCAGCTGCCCCGGTCGGTCAACATGAACCTGGTCCGCACACCGGGCCGGATGTGGACCGCGGCGCGCGCCGCGGGCAAGGTGATCGACGAGGTGCGCGCCGACGTGGTCGTCGGCTTCGGAGGGTACGTCTCGGTGCCGGCCTACCTGGCCGCGTGGCGCCGCGAGTTGCCCATGGTGATCCACGAGGTGAACGTGCCACCGGGCGTGGCCAACAAGCTCGGCATGAAGTTCACAAAGAACGTGGCCGTCGGCTTCCCGAACCAGCCGAGCCAGTCCGAGGCGCTGCGGGACGCGACGGTCGTCGGTGTGCCGCTGCGCCGCAGCATCGCCGGTCTGGACCGGTACGCGTTGCGTAACGCCGCCCGCGCCCACTTCGGGCTCCGCCCGGACCTGCCGGTGCTCTTCGTGTCCGGCGGCTCGTCCGGCGCCCGCTCGATCAACCTGGCGGTCTCCGGTGCGGCCAAGGAGCTGGCCCGCAACGGCGTGCAGGTGCTGCACGTGATGGGCGCCCGCAACGAGCCGGTGCCGATCCCCACCGACCTGCCGGTGCCGTACGTGACGCTGCCGTATTTGTCCGAGATGGAGCTCGGTTACGCCGCCGCCGACCTGATGCTGGCCCGGGGCGGGGCGATGACCGTCGCCGAGGTGGCCGCCATCGGGTTGCCCACGATCTACGTGCCGTACCCGCACAGCAACCAGGAGCAGCGGCGCAACGCGCTGCCCGTGGTGGAGGCCGGCGGTGGGCTGCTGGTCGACGACGCGGAGCTCACCCCGGACTGGCTGGAGCGCACCGTCATCCCCCTCATCCGCGACCCACAGCGGCTCTACAACATGGGTGCCGCCGCCGGGTCGTACGGCAGGCGCGACGGCGACGAGGCGCTGCGGTCCTTCGTGCTGGCGGCGGTGGCCCGATGACCGCGCAGTTCACCCCGGCCGGCACTCTCACCGCCGAGGACCTGGGCGCCGTCCACCTGATCGGAGTGGGTGGGGTGGGCATGCTCGGCGTGGCCCGGCTGTTGCTCACCCGCGGTATCCGGGTCTCCGGCAGCGACCTGCGGGAGTGGCCGTCGCTGGCCGGCCTGCGGGCGCTCGGCGGCACCATCCACCTCAGCCACGAGGTGACCAACCTCGACGGGGTCGACACCGTCGTCTACTCGTCGGCCATTCCCCAGGACCACCTGGAGTTGGTCGAGGCGCGTCGGCGCGGCCTGCGGGTGCTGCACCGCTCGGAGGCGCTCGCCGCGGCGATGACCGGCCGTCGGGCGGTGGCCGTCGCCGGCACGCACGGCAAGACCACCACCACCTCGATGGTGACGATGGTGCTCCAGCAGGCCGGTGTGGACCCGTCCTTCGTGATCGGTGGGGAGATCTCCGAGGTCGGCTCGGGCGCCCACCACGGCACCGGCGAGCACTTCGTGGTCGAGGCGGACGAGAGCGACCGCTCGTTCCTCATCTACCGCCCGTACGTCTCGATCATCACGAACGTCGAGGCGGACCACCTGAACACCTACGGCGACTACGCGACGCTGGAGGCGGCGTTCGTGGAGTTCGCCCGCCTCACCGACCCGGACGGGTTCATCATCACCTGCGCCGACGACCCGGGCGGTCGGCGGTTGGCCGAGAGCCTGCGGTCCGAGGGACGACGGGTGTTCACCTACGGCGAGGCCGCCGACGCCGACCTGCGGTTGACCGAGATGGTCTCCTCCGCACGCGGGGTGCGCTACCTGGCCGCGATCGACGGCCGGTCGCTGGGCGAGTTCCGGCTGCCGGTGCCGGGACGGCACATGGGGCTGAACAGCGCCGCCGCGGTGCTGGCCGCGTACCTGCTGGAACTGCCGCTGGAGGCGGCGGAGGCCGCGCTGGCGGTCTTCCCCGGGGTGCGACGGCGCTTCGAGCGCAAGGGTGTCGCGGACGGCGTGCTGGTCTACGACGAGTACGCCTACCACCCGACCTCGATGACGTTGGCGAACCAGACGTTGCGCGAGGTCGCCGGGGACGGCCGGCTGATCGTCGTCTTCCAGCCGTACCGGCTGTACCGCACTCGCGACAACCAGGCGGAGATCGCCGAGGCGCTGGCCATCGCCGATGAGGTGGTGCTCCTGGAGGTCTTCGGGCCGGGTGAGTTGCGTCAGCCCGGCGAGGGCTCGGCGGCGCTGATCGCGGCGGTCGATCTGCCCGCCGACCGCAAGGTCTTCGTGGAGTCGTGGGAGCAGGCCCCGATCGAGGTGGCCCGTCGCGCCCGCTCCGGGGACGTGGTGGTCACCATGGGCGCCCCGCCGATCTCGCTGATGGGCGACGAGTTGCTGGCCGCCCTGGGTGAGCGTACGGCCGGCTCGGCACCGACAGCGACGGTCGACCCGGTGGCCGCCGCCCCGGCGATCGGTGATCCGGTGCCGGGTGGGGCGACGTCCGGCGGCGACGGCGCGGCTCTCGGTGGCACCGCCGTGCCCGGCGGCTCGGCGCCCACGGCCGGATGAGTCCCGGCCCGGCCCGAGGGCGGACCAGCGCCGCCGACGGTGGCGCCCCGCGCCGCGGTCCGGCCCGGCGCTGGCAGTTGGTCCGGGCGGGCCGCGACGCGGTACCGCCCTCGACCCGCCGGTTCATGGCCCGTGCCCGGCAGCGTCGCATGCGTGCGGCGCTGCCGTGGGCGGTGGCCGCCGGGGTGCTCGCCCTGGCCGGGCTGGTCGCCTGGACGGTGCTCGGCACCGGGCTGTTCGGGGTTCGGGAGGTACGCGTGGAGGGTGCCGACCTGGTCACCCCGGTGCAGGTGCACGACGCGGTAGGGGTGCCGGACGGCGTGCCGCTGGCCCGTGTGGACCTGGCCGCCGTCGCCCGTCGGGTCGGCGCGCTGCCGGCGGTGGAGCGGGCCACTGTCTCCCGGGACTGGCCCGGCGCGCTGGTGGTGCGGGTGACCGAGCGGACCGCTGTGGCCGTGGTGCCGCAGGGCGAGGCGTTCGCCCTAATCGACCGGAGTGGGGTGGCCTTCCGGACTGTGGAGCGACGCCCCGCCGACCTTCCACAGGTGACTGTGGCCCGGCCGGCCGCCGACGACCCGGGCACCCGGGCCGCGCTGGAGGTGCTCGTCGCGCTGACGCCGCAGCTGCGCGCGGAGCTGGTGGACGTGAACGTGGCGGGGCTGGCCCGGATCAGCCTGCGGTTGCGAGGCGACCGGACGGTGGTCTGGGGCGACGCCACCCGGGGTACGGACAAGGCTCGGGTGGCCACCGCGTTGCTCGACCAGGACACCGACCGGATCGACGTGAGCGCGCCGGATGTGGTGACCTTTCGTTGACCGGTGAGCGTGCGAGGACGTGACCCGTGGCGCTCCGCGCGGCGACACGCCGCCCGGGTCCTTGGCTCATCGCGCGGTGGCGCTTACGTTGCCTCGAAGAGCTTCAGTGGTTGACATAACTGTAAGCCTCTAGTAGAGGGTTAGGGTTCACCCCTGATCCTCGTTGGTGACAGCTGTCGTCGGCCGCTGGTCTGGCCACGCCGTAACCGGTCGGCCGAAGCCAATCTCGAAGGAAAGGACCGGAGATGACACCTCCGCACAACTACCTGGCGGTCATCAAGGTCGTCGGCATCGGGGGTGGCGGCGTCAACGCCGTCAACCGGATGATCGAGGTTGGGCTCAAGGGCGTCGAGTTCATCGCGATCAACACCGATGCGCAGGCGCTGCTGATGAGCGACGCCGACGTCAAGCTCGACGTCGGTCGGGAGCTGACCCGTGGCCTGGGTGCCGGGGCCAACCCGGACGTCGGGAAGAACGCCGCCGAGGACCACCGCGACGAGATCGAGGAGGTCCTCAAGGGCGCCGACATGGTCTTCGTGACCTGCGGCGAGGGCGGCGGCACCGGCACCGGCGGCGCGCCAGTGGTGGCCAACATCGCCCGCAAGCTCGGCGCGCTGACCATCGGCGTGGTGACCCGGCCGTTCTCCTTCGAGGGCAAGCGCCGCCAGGTGCAGGCCGAGACGGGGATAGACGAGCTCCGCAACCAGTGCGACACGCTGATCGTCATTCCGAACGACCGGCTGCTGGCCCTGGGCGACCGCAACATCAGCATGATGGACGCGTTCCGCACTGCCGACCAGGTGCTGCTCTCGGGTGTGCAGGGCATCACCGACCTGATCACCACCCCGGGTCTGATCAACCTGGACTTCGCCGACGTCAAGAGCGTGATGAGCGGTGCCGGCAGCGCGTTGATGGGCATCGGCAGCGCCCGCGGCGAGAACCGCGCGGTCGAGGCGGCTGAGGCGGCCATCTCCAGCCCGCTGCTGGAGCAGAGCATGGACGGCGCGCGCGGCGTGTTGCTCTCCATCGCCGGCGGCTCCGACCTGGGCCTGTTCGAGATCAATGACGCAGCCCAGCTGGTCACCGACGCGGCCCACCCGGACGCCAACATCATCTTCGGCGCGGTCATCGACGACGCGCTCGGTGACGAGGTGCGGGTGACTGTCATCGCGGCGGGCTTCGACGGCGGCACGCCCGCGTACAAGGCGGCCGAGCCGACCCGCAAGTCCAACACCAACCAGCCGGCGCCGCAGAGCGCCCCGGCGCCGACGCCGGCCACCAACCCGACTCCGGCCCAGTCGCCGCGTCGCGTGCTCTTCGACGACGTGGACGTTCCCGACTTCCTCAAGAACGGGTCCTGAGCACCGCCGATGACCGACAGCTCAGCCACGGTACGGCCAGATCGGCACGCCGAACTCGCGGCCGGTCTGGCCCAGGTTCGGTCCCGGCTCGATGACGCCTGCGCGCAGGCCGGCCGGGACCGTGCCGAGGTAACCATGATCGCCGTGACGAAGACCTACCCGGCCAGCGACGTGTTGGCGCTGGCCGGGCTCGGGGTGACCGACATGGGGGAGAACCGCGACCAGGAGGCGGCCGGCAAGGCCGCCGAGGTGGCTGCCGCCGGGGTGCGTCCCCGCTGGCACTTCATCGGGCAGTTGCAGCGCAACAAGGCCCGTTCGGTGGTCCGCTACGCCGACGTGGTGCACTCCGTCGACAGTGTGCGGCTGGCGCGGGCGTTGGCCACCGCGACCGCGGAGCGGCAGGAGCCGCTCGACGCGCTGGTCCAGGTGAGCATCGACGGCGACGCGGCCCGGGGCGGGGCCCTGCCCGGCTCGGCGGATCCGGCCGCCGGTCTGGAGCCGGTGGCCGAGGCGCTGGCCGACGCGCCGGGGATGCGTCTGGCCGGTCTCATGGCTGTCGCTCCGCTGGGGTGGGAGCCGGAGCGGGCGTTCGCCCGGCTCGCGGAGGTCGCCGGCGCGTTTCGGGCTGTCCATCCGGGAGCCACGGCGTTGTCCGCCGGTATGAGCGGAGATTTCGAAATCGCGATCCGTTACGGCGCGACACATGTCCGCGTCGGTAGCGCGTTGCTCGGAATGCGTCCCACGCTGCGGTAGCCTGACCGCGAGACAAGCAAATTACATCAGTGTTGTTTCAGGGGCGGGCGTCTCCTAGTCGGGGGTCGTGGCGCGCGACGCGAATCGCGCGCCGGGGGATTGCCGTTCCGGTCCGATGGGCATGGTTGTCCACTCGCGACGGGCGACATGGCACGGGGGCGCGTGCCGCACGGCGGACGGAAGGGCGCGGGATGGGTGCACTGCGCAAGGCGGGGGTCTGGCTCGGTCTGGTCGAAGAAGACGACGAGCGGGCCTACGACGACGGTGGCTACGACAAGGGTGGCTACCGCGACTCGCGTTACCGGCAGAGCCGGTATGCCGAGGAGTTCGCCGACGACGACGAGGATGACGCCGAGGAGCCACCGGCTCCGCGGCCGCGCGACAGCGGGCGGGGTCGACTCTCCGAGCGGTCGAGCGGGCGGTTGAGCGAGTCCGAGCGCGGTGACGGTGAGCGGCCGGAGCGGATCGAGCGGTCCAGCGTCCGGTCGATCACCCGGTCGTCGGCGGGCGAGACCTCCGGTGCGCTGACCTACCACACCCGGGACAACCTCGCCCTCGCGCCGCAGGTCACGTCGCGCGAGCGAGCCCTGCCCGAGGAGGAGCAGCGTTACCAGATCACCACGCTGCACCCCACCACCTACCGGGAGGCGCGCACCATCGGTGAGCACTTCCGCGACGGCGTCCCGGTAATCATCAATCTCACCGAGATGGATGAGGCCGATGCCCGCCGTCTGGTGGACTTCGCCGCCGGACTGGCGTTCGGCCTGCGCGGTACGATCGAGCGCGTGACCAATCGGGTGTTCCTGCTCTCACCGGCTAACGTCCAGGTCACCGCAGAGGACAAAGCCAAGATCGCTGAGGGCGGCTTTTTCAGTCTGAGTTGATCCCGCCCGACCCGAGGGACGTCGCTGACCGTGTTGTCGATCTTACTGCAAGTGCTGTACCTGATCCTTTATGTCTTCCTGCTCCTTCTTCTGTCCCGGTTCGTGTTGGGCGCCGTCCTGCAGTACGGCCGTCGCTGGCAACCGGGGCGTGGAGCATCCGCAGGATTGGAATCCGTGTGGAGCGTCACTGATCCCCCTCTCAACGCGTTGAGGCGTGTGATCCCTCCGCTGCGAATTGGTACCGTGAGCATCGACCTGGCCTCCCTTGTGCTCCTGGTTATCCTGTTCGTGCTGATGGAGTTCGTGTTAGGGCCGTCGATCAGGGCATCTGCCTGATGACCGACGCGCTTTCGCGGCCGCAACTGACCCGAGGAGTTTCGATGCCGCTGACCCCGGCCGACGTCCACAACGTCGCCTTCAAAAAGCCGCCGATCGGCAAACGGGGGTATGACGAGGAGGAGGTCGACGCCTTCCTTGACGAGGTCGAGCGCGAGCTCGCCCGTCTCATCGAGGAGAACAACGAGCTGCGCGCCCAGGTGGAGCGCGGTGGCCGTGGCGGTGCTCCCGCCGGCCCCGGCGGCGACGCCCGACTGGCGGCGGAGCTCAACGATGTCAAGGCCCAACTGGACCGGGTGCAGCGCGACAAGTCGGCGGCCGAGCAGGCTGCCCGCGCGATGCAGGCCGAGCTGGAGCAGGTCCGCGCGACCGGCGGCCCGGCCGGCGGCGTCACCGGTGACGGTGAGCAGCAGGCCCTGCGCGTGCTGATGATGGCCCAGCGCACCGCTGACGACCACGTGTCCGACGCTCGCCGCGAGGCCGACCAGCTGCTGTCCGAGGCTCGCAGCAAGGCCGAGGAGGTGACCCGGGAGGCGCGCGCCAAGGCTGACGCCCTTGAGCGGGACGCCCGCCAGCGGCACCAGGAGGCCATGGGCGGCCTGGACGCCAAGCGCACGGCTCTGCAGAAGCACATCGAGGAGCTCAAGCAGTTCGAGCGCGAGTACCGCACCCGGCTCAAGGCGTACCTGGAGAGCCAGCTGCGGGACCTCGACGGTCGTGGCCAGGGCCTCGAGGCCGAGATGACCCGCTCCGAAGCCGGCCGGGTCGCTGGCGGCAACGGGCTGGCCGCAGCGGGTCTCGCTGGTTCGTACGGCGGCGGCGGGCGCTCCGGCGCCCTCGAAGCCGGACGCTGAGCACCGGCCGGCGATCGCTGTCCGCCAATGGTGACGGTCGCCGGCCTGGCCTGGACAGTTCGACGCGGCGGGGGTGAGCCGTGATAGTCGCAAGTCTTCTGCTCATCCTCGTCGCGGTGGTGCTACTGGTGCTCGGCCTGGCCGGTGGCTCCAGCTTCTTGTTGGTCATCTCCATCGCGGCCAGTCTGCTGGCCGCCGTGGCGTTGGTGGTGGGCGCCCGCCAGGCAGCCGCCAACCGCGCCATGGCGGATCCCGGCCGGACCGACCGACGGCACCCCGACGCACCCCGCACGGCCAGCCAGGCCACACCGGGTGTCGCGTACGGGCCGCCGCTGGTCGAGCCGGAGGTACCGGTCCAGCACGTGCCCACGACGTTTGGTACCGGCGGCACCGGGTGGCGGCAACCACCCGAGCCGCCGGTCGACCAGGCGCCACCGGTTGACAGTGCGCCGCCGATCGATGAGGCCCCGCCGCGCGTCGATGACGCGTCGCCGTTGGTGGGCGCGGCGGACGAGCCGCCCGCGCGGGCCCGTCCGGTAAGCCCGGCGTCGCCGTTCGCGGCGTCGACCGATGACGTGTTCGACCCGGCGGTCGCGGCGGTCGACGAGCCGGCCGCCCAGCAGATCACGGCCGCCGAGGCGGCCCGGGTGGCCCGACTGCTCGACGCCGTCGAGGTCGTCGACGGCCGCCCCCGTTACCACCTGGACGGCTGCCCCCACCTGATCGGCTGGCAGCCCGAGACGTTGCCGGTCGCCGAGGCCGTGGAACTCGGCTTCACCCCGTGCGCGCACTGCGCGCCGGCCACTGCTCTCCTCGCCGACGCCCGGCCGATCTGAAGCGGTGCCGGTGCCCGCGCAGGACACGCTCACAGTGGCGGTACGGGTGAAGCCCGGCGCCTCCCGGGACCGGGTGGGTGGCCGGTTCGACGGCCCGCACGGGCCCGCCCTCGTGATCGCGGTCCACGACCCGGCGGTCGACGGTCGGGCCACCGAGGCCGCCCGCCGGGCGTTGGCCGGCGCGTTGGGCGTCCGACCGGCCGCCGTGTCACTGCGTACCGGCGCGGCCAGCCGGGACAAGCTCTTCCTCGTCGATCGGCCCGGCCCGGAGTTGCCCGGGGTGCTGCGCCGCCTGCGCGACGGATCCGCCGAGTGAGGACAGCCCAGGCAAGGCAGCCGTGACGCCCGGGTTGGACATCGCGCTGCTGCTCGGTGCGGCAGTGCTGCTGGTGGCTGTCGGCGCGGTGCGACTCTCCACCCGCCTCGGTGTGCCCAGCCTTCTGGTCTACCTGGCTCTGGGCGTGGCGATCGGCGAGAGCGGGTTGGGCATCCGTTTCGACGACGTCGAGCTGACCCGGACCCTCGGCTTCTGCGCGCTGATCGTGATCATCGCGGAGGGCGGCCTCACCGCCCGGTGGACCACGCTGCGCCCGGTGCTCGGGCTGGCCTCCGCGCTCTCCACCGTCGGCGTGATCGTCAGCATCGTGGTGGTCGGCGTGGCAGTGCACCTGCTGCTGGGGCTGGACTGGCGGTTGGCACTGCTCTACGGCGCGGTGCTCTCGTCCACCGACGCGGCGGCCGTCTTCGCCACCCTGCGCCGACTGCGGTTGCCGCCCCGGCTCGTGGCGACACTGGAGGCCGAGTCGGGGATGAACGACGCCCCGGTGGTGCTGCTGGTGGTGCTGCTGTCCCACAGGGGTTTCGCGCACCCGTGGTGGTACGAGGTCGCGCTGGTCTGTTACGAGCTGGGCGTCGGTGCGGCGGTGGGCGTGGCCGCGGGCGTCGCCGGCACCTGGGCGCTGCGCCGGGCGGCGCTGCCCTCGGCCGGGCTCTACCCGATCGCCGCGGTGGGCATCACCGTGCTGGCGTACGCCGCGGGGGCCGTTCTGCACGCCTCGGGCTTCCTCGCCGTCTATGTGGCCGGGGTGCTGCTGGGCAATGCCCGCCTGTCGCACCGGCAGGCGATTCTCGGTTTCGCGGACGGGCTTGCCTGGCTCGCCCAGATCGGGTTGTTCGTGCTGCTCGGGTTGCTGGCCTCGCCGGGCCGGCTGGACGCGGCGGTGTTGCCCGCGGTGGTCGCCGGGCTGGCTCTGGTGCTCCTGGCCCGGCCGTTGTCGGTGGCCGTCACGGCGTTGCCGTTTCGGGTCGGCCTTCGAGAACAGGCGTTCCTGTCCTGGGCTGGGCTGCGCGGGGCGGTGCCGATCGTGCTGGCCACCATTCCGCTCTCCGAGCGGGTGCCCGGCGCGGAGCGGCTCTTCGACGTGGTCTTCGTGCTGGTGGTGATCTTCACGTTGGTGCAGACCGGGACGCTGGGGCCGTTCGCCCGCCGGTTGCGGGTGACAGCGCCGGCCGAGGCCGCCGAGATCCACGTGGAGACCGCGCCACTGGAGCGAATGCGGGCGGACCTGCTCCAGGTGGAGGTGCCACCGGGCTCGCGACTGGCCGGCGTGCACGTCGACGAGTTGCGCCTTCCGCTGGGCGCGTCGGTGACCCTGGTGCTGCGCGACGGCGTGGGCTTCGTGCCCGCACCGGACACCCGGTTGAAGACCGGCGACAGTCTGCTGATCGTGGCGACCGCCGGGGTGCGGGACGCGGCGGAACGGCGGTTGCGGGCGGTCAGTCGGCGGGGTCGCCTGGCCCGATGGTTTGGTGAGTACGGGGATGAGGTGCCCAATTGATCTGCTAGCGTTCCCTTTGCCCCGGTTAGGCAGGGCTAGGGGCTGTTAGGCGGAGCGACGGTGCGGCACGTTGTCGGACGCCTGTACGTTCCGTATTCTTGCCAATCTCCGGAGTGCGCGGCCATCGTCGCCGTGCGCCCCTTTTCGTACTAGGGGACGCCTGGTCGGCGCCCCCTGACCAGGCGCCGCGGACCGCGCGGTTCCCCGGCCGAGGGAGCGACCCATGGCGAAGCCATCCGACACCAGGACCGCCGGGCGCAAGCCGGCGGCGAAGGCCACCCGCAGCACCGCGGAGACCGAGAAGATCCGGGCGGCGCTGGCGGCGCGGCGGGACGAGCTTCGTGCCGAGTACGATCAGACGCTGAGTGAGATCACCGAGCTGCAGCGCGATCGGCTGACCGACTCGGCCGGGGACGACCAGGCCGACACGGGCACCAAGACGCTCGAGCGGGAGCAGGAGATCTCTCTCGCCAACAGCATTCTGGAACGGATCACGCAGGTGGAGCGCGCTCTGGAGCGTCTCGACGAGGGTGGTTACGGCTGGTGCGAGCGGTGCGGCAACCCGATCCCGGTCGAGCGCCTCGCCGCCTTCCCGTCGGCCACCCTGTGTGTGACGTGCAAGCAGCTGGAGGAGCGGCGCTGAGGTCCGTTCCCCGGCGGCGATGAGACGGTGAGCGATCACCGCCAAGACTGTCGATGGGGAGCGCATGACCGCAGTACCGTCCGCCGAACCCGGCCGCACCGATCCGGGCGGCGGCACCCGCCGGTCCCGGGCCGTCGCGATTCTGGCCGGAGTCGCCCTGGTGGCCCTGCTGGCCGACCTGGTCACCAAGCATCTCGCGCTGGCCGCGCTGACCGACCGGGAGCCGGTCCGCCTGCTCGGCGGTTTCGTCTACCTGAGCCTGACCCGCAACAGCGGCGCGGCCTGGAGCATCGGCGCGGACCACACCTGGGTCTTCCCACTGATCACCATCGGTGTGGTCGGCTGGATCGTCTGGATGGCACTGCGGCTGCGCTCGCTGCCCTGGGCGGTTTCGCTCGGCCTGGTGCTCGGTGGCGCGTTGGGCAACCTCGTCGACCGGATCTTCCGGGCGCCGTCCCCGTTCCACGGGCACGTCGTCGACATGATCAGCCTCTTCGACCCGTACGGTCAGGTCTGGCCGGTGTTCAACCTGGCCGACAGTTCGCTGGTCTGCGGCGTGCTTCTGGCCGTCCTGTTGGAGCTGACCGGCCGCCAACGTGACGGCCGGCGGGCGGGGCGCGACGGCGACCCGGCCACGACGGACGCCGCCGCGCCGGGCGCCGAGCAGCGGGAGCGGGCATGACCTCCGCGTTCGCCGCTGGCGGCGACCACCGTTCCCTTCCGGTTCCGGACGGCCTCGACGGCATGCGCCTGGACCAGGCCGTGTCCCGCCTGTTCGGGCTCTCCCGCACCGCCGCTGCGGCCCTTGTCGACGCCGGGGACGCGCTGGTCGACGGCTCCGCCCGGCCCAACTCGCACAAGGTCAAGGCCGGCTCCTGGCTGGACGTCACGCTGCCCGCCCCGGTCGCGCCGCCGACTGTGGTGCCGCAGGCGGTGCCCGGCCTGCGGGTCGTCTACGCCGACGACGACATCGTCGTGGTCGACAAGCCGGTCGGGGTGGCCGCGCACCCGAGCCCCGGGTGGACCGGGCCGACGGTGATCGGCGCGCTCGCCGCGATCGGGCACCGCATCTCCACCAGTGGCGCCGCCGAGCGTCAGGGCGTGGTGCACCGGCTCGACGTGGGCACCACCGGGATCATGGTGGTGGCCAAGAGCGAGCAGGCGTACACGGCGTTGAAGCGGGCCTTCAAGTACCGCGAGGTCGACAAGGGCTACCACGCTGTGGTGCAGGGTCACCTGGACCCGCTGCGGGGCACCGTCGACGCGCCGATCGACAGGCACCCCACCCACGACTACCGCTGGGCGGTGGTCTCCGGCGGTAAGCCGAGCATCACCCACTACGACACTCTGGAGGCGTTCCCGGCGGCGAGTCTGGTCGACGTCCGGCTGGAGACCGGCCGGACCCACCAGATCCGGGTGCACTTCTCCACACTGCGGCACCCCTGTGTGGGTGACCTCACCTACGGCGCCGATCCCACCCTCTCGGCCCGTCTCGGCCTGGCCCGACAGTGGCTGCACGCCCGCGAACTGAGCTTTTTGCACCCCCGAACGGGGGACGAGGTCCGGTTCGTCAGCGACTACCCTGACGACCTGGACCGTGCGCTTCAGATCCTGCGTGACTGAGCGGCGACCGCCCGACACCGTTCCACAGAGGGGATCCCGCCCGTGCGCGCCGGCAACCTGCTGCGGCAACTGGACCAGCGGTTGCTGCCGCCGCTGACCCGGGCCGTGGCCCGGCTGGGCGACCGGTCGGCGCGCTCCGGCGTCCTCAGTTGGGCCGCGGTGCTCTCCGCGGCGGCGGTGTTGGGCACCGCCGTCTGGGCCGTCGACGACACTCCGGTCGGCGACCGGACGGTCGGCGAGGTGACCCGGGTCGGCGTTGCCGACGGCGACTCCGTCCCCGGCTACCTGCGGTCCGCCGCGGCCGACCTGGCCGCGCTGCCCGCGTCCGCGCCGGCCGCCGAGGGCGGGACGTACGCACTGGTCACGCTCGACGCGTACCTGCCTCCGCAGCGGCTGGCGACGGTGCTCGGCGACGTCGGGGTCTCGACAGTCTTCGGGCGGGTTCCGCTGCCCGGCAGGCAGACCGAGATCGTCAAGATCCCCGCGCTGCGGGTGCCCGACGACGTGGTCGCCGGAATGGAACAGGTGGCCACCCGCAAGGAGACCGAGGCCGCCGACTATCGGGTCAGGGCCGCCGCTGTCGACGGCGACGGGGCGGGCGAGCGGGAGTTGCGGGAGCAGTACGTCAGCGGCGCCGAGGTGGCCGCCGCCGAGGCGGCCGCGTACCGCACCGGCTGCGCCTGCGTCTACGCGGCGGTGGTGCGCGCGACGCCGGTGGCGCTGCGCGGTGTCGCGGCCCGGCCGGATGTACGGGCGGTCGACCCCGCTCCCGAGGTGTACCGGCTGGACCGGACTGTCTTCACGCCACCCCTGCCGGAGCAGCGTGACGTGGTGCGCCCGCCGGTCGACACCGGGCCGAGCCCCGTACCGACCCGGTCCGAGCGGCCGGCGCCGATGATCAGCGCACCGGCGTCGTCGGCCCCCGTGGGCGAATCGTCGGAACCCGCACCAGTCGTGACGATTCCGTCACCCGAACCGTCGAAGCCGGAGCCCAGCGACTCGGCGCCGCCGAGTGTCACCACCTCGCCGGACGCCGCCCTCACCGAGCCGTCGCCGCCATCGCCGTCGTCGTGATCTGCGCCGGCTGGTGTGCGCTCTGAGGTGTGGTCCGAATAGGGTTGGGTTCGTAGCCTGTCAGACAGAGATCGATGGCGCTGGGAGGGCGGGCCGTGGAGGGCAGTGAGACCGGCTGGGGCCGGCCGGCCGAACCAGCGCCGCGGTGGCGCGCGCTGTTGGACCGCGCCCGGCTGGGCGGTCGCGGCGCGGAGCAAACCGAGTCGGAGCGGCACGGCGAGGAACCGCCGCCGGACCCGCTGCCACGGCGTGCGGCCCCGAACGGCTACGCCGGGCGGGCACCCGCCATCGGGCATCCGGCCGACCTGTCGTACGGCGCGGAGCCTGGTTACCGGGCCGAGGCGACCTACCGGGTCGACCCCGCCTACCGGGCCGACCCCGCCTACCGGGCCGAGCCGGACTACCGGGCCGAGCCCGCGTACCGGACCGAGCCGGGTTATCGGGCCGAGCCGGACTATCGAGCGGAGCCCGCGTACCGGACCGAGCAGCCGGACTACCGCGCTGAGCCCGGCTACCGGGCCGAGCCGGGCTACCGCGCCGAGCCGGACTACCTCGCCACGCCCGGCTACCGTGCCGAGCCGGACTACCGTGCCGATCCGGGCTACCGCGCCGAGCCGGACTACCGGGCCGAGCCGACGTACCGGGCCGAGCCCGAGCCGCCGGCCCGCGGCCCCGACCCGGTCCCGTCGCGCTACGCGTTGCTGGACAACGGCTACCGACCGGGCGACCCGCCGGTGGAGTCGCGGTACGCCCTGCTGGAGACGGGCTACCAGCCGGAGACCGGCTACCCGGCCGCCCCGCCCCCGCCCCCGCCCCCGCCC
>NZ_JBEZGJ010000170.1:0-15955 GCF_040649965.1 Micromonospora sp. NPDC048843 | reverse complement strand
GTGTGGAGTGGGAGTGGGAGTGGGCGGGGTTAGCGAGGGCGGTTGCGGTTGATCAGGGCCTGGTTGAGGCGGCCCAGTAGGGCAGCCAGCGCGATCAGCGCAGGCCCGCCTCGTGCAGCAGCTCTCCGGTCAACAGGCCGGGGTCCACCTCTTCGGCGGGGAGACCCCGGGCCGCGAACCAGGCGCCGACCACCCGCACATCGCGGGCCAGGAACTCCGGCCCCTGCGGGTTCGCCACCACGTCGACCACCTGCGGCAGGTCGATCACGACCAGCCGACCCTGGTGCACGAGCAGGTTGTACGGCGACAGGTCGCCATGCGCGTAGCCGGCCCGTGCCAGCACCCGTAGCGCCTCCACCAGTTGGGCCCACAGGTCACGCAGCTCGGTCGGGCCGGGTCGCAACTGGGCCAGTCGGGGTGCCGCCTCCCCCGACTCGGCGTCACCAACGAACTCCAGCATCAGCTCGGTGCCCCGCAACTGCACCGGGTACGGCACGGCGATCCGGTCGTGCCCGGCACCGATCTCCCAGAGCCGGCCCAGCGCGGCGAACTCGGCCGCCGCCCACTGTCCGGCGATCATCTGCCGGCCGAACGCCGTCCGGCCGGCCATCGCCCGGTTCTCCCGGGACCGGCGCACCCGACGGCCCTCCAGGTAGCCGGCATCGCGGTGGAACAACCGGTGCTCGGGATCGCGGTAGCGTTTCACAGCGAGCAGGCAGGACCGGTCGGTGTCCGGCACGGCCCGGCGGACCAGGTGGACGTCCGCCTCCTTGCCGGTCTTCAACACACCCAGCTCGGTGTCCTTGGCGGCCAACTCGGTGACCAGCCAGGCGGGACGCGGCTGCGGCCCGTGCACGGCGTCGTCCCAGGACGACCAGCGTTCGCCGGTGTCCGGGTCGGGCTCACTGTCCGGGTCTGCGAGCGGCTCGCTGGGCCGCCCGCGCTTCAGAAACTGCGGTTCGTCGTCGTCGAAGCGGCTCTTGCCGCGGCGGCGCTCGAGCGCCGGAAGGTCATGATCGCGCACTGTGGTGAGGTTCCCTTGGTCGAGGCTGAGATAGGCAGCTGGAAGCGACCTGCAAAGACGGCCATGACCGACCCCCTCTCCTCGACCGGGCACACGCCCGGGATGCACCATGCGCGGACAATGCTCGTACCACCACGTCCGCCGGTCAACCGAATTAGCGGGCCGCCACCCGAACGGCCGCTCCGACGCACGATCGGCGGCGCGGAAACCCTCAGCGGGCCAGGACGGTGGCGACCGCGGCGATCAATCCGTCCACCGTGCGGCTCGGCGCGAACCGGACGTCCGACCAGGTGCGCCCCCGGTGCAGCCAGACGCTGGGCAGCCCGACGGCGGCGGCGCCGCCGATGTCCGCCTCCGGGCTGTCACCGATCACCCACGCCCCCCGCAGCGGCATCCGGACCCGCTGGGCGGCGAGCGCGAAGATTCTCGGGTTGGGTTTGCTGACGCCGGCCTCCTCGGAGATCACCCAGTCCGCTACGTACTGGTCCAGCCCGGTCTGGCGAATCTTGGCGTCCTCGACGCGTACGGTGCCGTTGCAGACCACCACCGGCACCCAGCCGGCGTCGTCGGCGATCCGCAGCGCGCAGGCGGTCAGCGGGTCGAGCCGGGTCTGCGCCACCACCCCGTCGTGCAGCTCCTCGACCAGGTCGATCGAGGGAATGCGCAGCTCGTAACGGTCCCGGATGGCGTCGGCGAGGTCCCAGCGGTCGGTCAGACCGTCGGCGTCGATCGAGATCAGCCAGTCGATGTCGGTGTGGGGCGCGCCGATGCCGTCCAGGAAGCGCTCACCCCAGCGGCGGAACGGCCCGGCCCGATCCAGCAGGGTGTTGTCCAGGTCCAGCAGGAGCAGTGGCACTCGGGCACCCTACGGGACCGACGTGTCCGCCAACAGATGCGGCGGGTATCGACCTGACGAAGGGCTCAGCCAGGCATCGACAGCCGCGGGCCGCCCTGGTCCGACAGCCGATCGACGAGCATCGAGTGGGCCGCCCGGGTGGCGGCGAGCACGACGGGATCCAGCGTCGCCACGAGCACCGCCGTGCCGTCGTCCGCCCCGCGGGCCAGCACCCGCCCCTCGGGGTCGTAGATGGCCGCACCCCCGTTGAACCGCCACGGGTCGACACCGCCGACCGCGTTGGCGAAGACCACGAACATCGTGTTGTCCAGGGCACGTGCGGCGTAGTAGAGGTCCCGGCGGTGCTCGGAGCCGGCCAGGTATCCGCTGGGGCACAGGTAGGCGTGTGCGCCGTCGAGGGCGGCGGCCCGGCCGTGCTCGGGGAAACAGCCGTCGTAGCAGATGCCCAGCCCGAGCCGCCAGTCGTCGACGAGCAGCGTGGCACCCCTGTCGCCGGGGGTGAACAGCTCCCGTTCGTCGCCCCACAACTGTTGCTTGTCGTACCCGACGCGCACCTCGCCGCTCCGGTCGACCACCAGCGCCGCGATGGTCCGCCGACCGTCCGAGTGCCGGGCGGCAGCGCCGACCAGCGCGGTCACACCGGCCTCTCGCGCCGCGACGCGCAGCGGGTCGAGCCGGGGATCCGCGACCATCCCGGCCGGATCGACCGCGACGTCGGTGCCGGCCGGGTCGGCGGCGAGGACCGGCGGGTGGTACGCGCAGAGGAACAGCTCCGGCAGGACGGCCACCCGGGCACCCCGCTCGCCGGCTCGACGGACCAGGTCGGCGGCGATGACCGCGTTGCCGGCGACGTCGCCCGGCGTGGGGGTGGCCTGGACGGTGGCCACTGTCAGCGGGGAGCTGGGCACTGCGCGGGGCTGGGTCACCGGGCGATGGTAATCGGCGACATCCCAAGCCGTACGTACGGTTTGCGTGCCCCGGTGTGACCTGCAACGATCGACGTGTGCCCAGAGTAAGCCAGGACCAGCTCGACGCTCGCCGGCAGGAGATCCTCGCCGCGGCCCGGGCGTGTTTCGCCCGGCTCGGCTACGAGGGGGCGACAGTACGCCGCCTCGAGGAGGCCACCGGACTCTCCCGTGGCGCGATCTTCCACCACTTCCGCGACAAGGACTCGCTCTTCCTCGCCGTCGCCGAGGACGATGCCGCGGCGATGGTCGAGACGGTGGCCCGCAACGGTCTGGTGCAGGTGATGCGCGATCTGCTCGCCCGCGCCGTCTCGCCGGACACCACCGGCTGGCTGGGCAGCCAACTGGAGGTCTCCCGGCGGCTGCGCACCGACCCCGCGTTCGCCAGGCGGTGGGCGGAGCGGTCCGCCGCGATCGCGGAGGCGACCCGGGACCGGCTGGCCCGCCAGCGCGACGCCGGGGTGCTGCGCGAGGACGTACCGATCGACGTGCTGGCCCAGTTCCTGGAGCTGGCCTACGACGGCCTGGTGCTGCACCTGGCCATGGGCCGGCCTGCCGGTGACCTGGGCCCGGTGCTCGACCTCGTCGAGGAGGCGGTCCGCCGCCACTGACCACACGCACACCGGTCGGAAGCCCGTGGCGAGGCTGCTCCACAATGGGGCCGCCGATCCCTCCGGTGACAGGAGCAGTCGATGAACGTCCACGCCGCGTCCGGCGACACCTGGGGCATCTCCGGCCCGACCTTCCTCCGGTACTACCTCGCGGCGGCCATCCTGGTGGTGGCGATCGCGGCGTACTACCGGATCCGCCTGCTGACCGCCCCGGCGCACCCCACAGTCGATCCACTCGGAGCGCAGCAGGTCGCGTACCTCAACGGTGGCCCTCAGCTCGCTGTGCACGCGGCGCTGGGTGGGCTGCGCGGCAGCGGCGCGGTAGGCGTACGACCGGACCGTCGGCTGACCACCGTCGGTGCCGCGCCGACCGGCCTCACCCCACTGGATCAGGCCATCCACTGGGCCGCCCACCAGCACTCCCGGGTCCGGGACCTGCCGCAGGACGAGCGCGTACGCACCGCGTTGGACCAGATCCGCAACGGCCTGGAGCAGCGCGGGCTGCTGACGAACGACGCGCAGCGTGCCCGCGCCCGCCTCTGGAGCCAGTTCCTGTGGGCCCTGCTGGGCCTCGGCGTGCTCCGGCTGTTCTCCGGCCTGTTCAGCGGTCGCCCGGTGGGTTACCTGCTGCTCACCCTTGCGGCCCTCCTGTGCGCGGCCCTGCTGCTGCGCCGGGCACCCGTCCGCACCCGGGCCGGTCGCGCCGCCCTTCGTTCCGTCCGCGGCGAGCACACCCACCTCGCGCCGGCCTCAGCGCCCGCCTACGCCACCTACGGAGCGGCCGGCGCGGCGATGGGCGTCGCCCTGTACGGCACCGCCTCGCTCTGGGCGCTCGACCCGGGCTTCGCCGAGCAGGCCGAGATTCAGCGCCAGGCCCTCTCCGGCAACGGCGGCTGGACGGGCGGGTCCGACGGATCGTCCGGTGGCGGAGGCGACAGCTCCGGTGGGGACGGCGGCAGCTCCTGCGGCGGTGGAGGCGGCGGGTGCGGGGGCGGCGGCGGGTGCGGCGGATGACCGGCCCGTCCGGGGTCGGCATCGGCTGGCGTCCGGAGATCGCCGGCTTCGTGGCCGAGCTGCCCGGCCTGCGCTTCGTCGAGGTGGTGGCCGAGGGGGTGCCCGCCTCCGGGCCGCTCCCGCCCGGTCTGACCCAGCTACGGGACCGCGCGGTGACAGTCGTACCGCACGGGGTGCGGCTCTCCCTCGGCGGCGCCGAGCCGGTCGACAGGGCCCGGGTCGCCCACCTGGCCGCTGTGGCACAGCGTCTGGACGCCCCGTTGGTCAGCGAGCACATCGCGTTCGTCCGGGCCGGCGGCATGGAGGCCGGCCACCTGCTGCCCCTGCCGCGCAGCCGGGAAGCCGTCGACGCGGTCTGCGCCAACGTGAGGCGGGCACAGGCCGAGCTTCCGGTGCCGATCGCGCTGGAGCCGATCGCCGCGCTTGTCGACTGGCCCGACGACGAGTTGACCGAGGCGGACTTCCTCACCGAGATCCTCGACCGGACCGGGGCACTGCTGCTGCTGGACGTGGCCAACGTGCACGCCAACGCCCGCAACCGGGGTGCCGACCCGCTGGCGTTGCTGGACCGCCTGCCGCTGGAGCGGGTCGCGTACGTCCACGTGGCCGGCGGCTCGGAACGCGGCGGTTTCTACCACGACACCCACACCGACCCGGTGCCGGCGGCGGTGCTGGAGCTGGTCGGCGAGCTCTGCGCCCGGCGGCGACCGCCGGCGCTGCTGCTGGAGCGCGACGGTCACTACCCGCCGGCCGCGGACCTCCGCGCCGAACTGGACGCCCTGGCCGCCGCCGCGGGCTTTCCGGCCGTGACATGACGGGCGAACCCTCCGCGCAGACGCCCCGCGCCGGGCTCGCCGAGCGGCAGGCCGAACTGGTCGCGGCGCTGGTCGCCGGAGGGCCACCCCCGCCGGGGTTCGCGCCGGGGCCGCTGGCCGCCACCCGTGCGGCAGTGCTGCGTAAACGCGCCGGTGAGGTGGCCCGGCACTGGCCACTGCTCGCCGCCGGCCTCGGTGCCGGGTGGCCGACCACCTTCGCCGACTGGGCCGCCCGGCGACCGCCCGCCGGATCGCTGCGCGACGGTTGGGACCTGGCTCGGGCACTGCACGAGCAGCACGCGCTCCCCCCGGCGGCCACCGAGGAGCTGGCCGTCCGGGAGGCACGCCTGCGCTACGACGGGCTTCAGGCGCCGCGTCCGCGCCGGGTGCCGGCGGTGGGCCGCGCCGGCGGCGCCGTCGCGGTGCAGATCGCCGGCCGGGTACGCCTGCTGCGCCCCGCCCCACGGGTATCGGACCCTGCTGGCGACGCCGTACCGGATGCGGCAGGATCGGAGTTATGGATCTCGGACTGACCGACCGCGTGTACGTCCTCACCGGCGCCTCCCGCGGTCTGGGTTACGCGACAGCGCAGAGCCTGGTCGCCGACGGTGCGCGGGTGGTGCTCTCGGCCCGCGACCCGGACGCGGTGGCCGCCGCGGCGCAGCAGCTGGGTGGCCCGGAGCACGCCGTCGGGCTGACCGCGGACCTGACCGACCCGGAGACCCCGGGGCAGCTCGTCGCCGCCGCGCAGGAGCATTTCGGCCGGCTCGACGGCGCGCTGATCTCGGTCGGTGGGCCACCGCCGGGCAATGCCGCAGCGGTCACCGACGAGCAGTGGCGGCTCTCCTTCGAGACCGTCTTCCTGGGCACCATCCGCGCGGTCCGCACGATCGCCAACGCCCTGCCCGAGGGCGGCGCGATCGGGTTGGTGCTCTCCACCTCGGCTCGCGGCCCGGTGCCCGGCCTGGGCATCTCCAATGGTCTGCGGCCCGGCCTGGTCGGCGCGGCCAAGGACATCGCGGACGACTACGGCCCGCGGGGGGTCCGAGTGGTCGGCCTGTTGCCTGGCCGGATCATGACCGACCGCAACCGGGAGCTGTTCGGAGCGACCGGCGACCCGGAGCGGGCCCGCGCCGAGGCGGAGGCCGGCATCCCGCTGCGCCGCGTCGGCGACCCCGCCGAGTTCGGCCGGGTGGCCGCGTTCGTGCTCTCCCCCGCCGCGAGCTACCTCACCGGGATCACCCTGCCGGTCGACGGCGGCGCGCTGCGCGGGCTGTGACCCCCGACGGGGCCCGAGCTGCCCGCGCCGTGACGCCGCCCGAGGAGACCCGGTCCGACCACCCGGCCGTTGATCGACTCGGCTTCAAGGAAATCGGGCGGTCGAAGCGACCAGGACCCCCCGACTTCCAGGAACCCGAGTGGATCACCCGGACCGACCTGACGGCCGGGACGGCCCGGCCGACCCGGGCGGAGCTGGCGGCGGCTGCGGACCGGACCATTCCCGACGTGCTCGCGCCGGGGCTGGAGGTGCTCTTCGTCGGCATCAACCCGGGCCTGTGGTCGGCGGCTACGGGCTGGCACTTCGCTCGACCCGGCAACCGGTTCTGGCCGGCGCTGCACCGGGGTGGGTTCACCCCTCGACTGCTGCACCCCAGCGAACAGGACGAACTACCCGCGCTCGGGCTCGGCATCACCAACATGGCCGCCCGGGCCAGCGCCCGCGCGGCCGAGCTGAGCACCGAGGAACTCCTCGACGGCGCGGCGATCCTGACCGACAAGGTGGCCCGGTACCGGCCGCGCTGGGTGGCCGTGGTGGGAGTGACCGCGTACCGGATCGGTTTTCAGCGGCCGAAGGCCACCTTCGGGCCGCAGCCCCAGTCGCTGGCCGGCGCCCGGCTGTGGGTGCTGCCCAACCCCAGCGGCCTGAACGCGCACTTCACACCGATCACCCTGGGCCTGGCCTTCGCCGAGTTGCGGGCGGCGACCGAGCTACCAGACCGTCGCCCGCCGGGCTAGCCAACCGTTGATCGACTCGGTGTCAAGGAAGTCGTGCGGTCAACGCCGCCAGGACACCCCGACTTCCAGGAACCCGAGGTGCACGCGCGGGGCTCGCCGGAGTGAGGGCGACGAACGCCAGCGGTGACGGGTTGTCGTCAGTTGGCGGCGGCGGGCGGCAGCACCTCGTCGGCGCGGTAGGTGCCCAGCGGCATCACCACCGGCTCGGGACCTGTCGCGTCGACGAACGGGGTGGGCGAGTCGGCGACCGCGAACTGGGTGCGGTACAGCTCGGCGTAGAGCCCACCGACAGCTACCAACTCCTCGTGCCGCCCGCGCTCGACGATCCGCCCACCGTCCAGGACAAGGATCTGGTCGGCGTCGCGCACTGTGGAGAGCCGGTGCGCGATCACGAGCGCGGTTCGCCCGGCCAGCGCCACCGACAGCGCACGCTGCACCGCCGCCTCGCTCTCCGAATCCAGGTGTGCTGTCGCCTCGTCGAGGATGACGATCGACGGGGCCTTGAGCAGCAGTCGCGCGATAGCGATGCGCTGCTTCTCGCCGCCGGAGAACCGGTAGCCGCGCTCGCCCACAGTGGTGTCCAGACCGTCGGGCAGGGCCCGAACCAGATCGGCCACCTGCGCCCCGGCCAGGGCGGCCCAGATCTCGTCGTCGGTGGCGTCCGGTCTGGCGTAGCGAAGATTCTCGGCGATCGTCTCGTGGAACAGGTGCGAATCCTGAGTGACCACACCGATCTCGTCGCGCAGGGAGGCGAGCGTCGCGTCGCGCACGTCCACCCCGCCGACGAGCACCTGCCCGTCGCTGACGTCGTAGATCCGGGAGATGAGCATCGACAGTGTCGACTTGCCTGCCCCGGACGGGCCGACCAGCGCGACCATCTGGCCCGGCTCGACGCTGAACGAGACCCCCTTGAGCACCGGTTCGTTGACGGTCCGGTCGAGCGTGGCGACCTCCTCAAGGGAGGCGAGGGAGATCTCGGCGGCACTCGGGTAGCGGAAACGCACGTCGCGGAAGTCGACCCGGCCGGCACCCACCGGCACCGGCACCGCGTCGGGCCTCTCCACGATGCCCGGCTTGAGGTCGAGCACCTCGAAGACCCGGTCGAAGGAGACCAGCGCGCTCATCACGTCCACCCGGACGTTGGAGAGCGCCGTGAGCGGCCCGTACAGGCGGGTGAGCAGCAGCGCGAGCGTCACCACGGTGCCGGCGCTGACACCGCCGGTCACCGCGAGCCAGCCGCCGAGACCGTAGGTCAGTGCCTGTGCCAGCGAGGCGACCAGCAGCATCGCCACGAAGAAAGTGCGGGAATACATGGCGGACTGGATGCCGATGTCGCGGACCCGCTCGGCCCGGTCACCGAACCGGCGAGCCTCGATCTCGGGCTGGCCGAAGAGCTTCACCAGCAGCGCGCCGGCCACCCCGAACCGCTCGGTCATCGTCGCGTTCATCTTGGCGTCGAGGTTGTACGCCTCGCGGGTGATGTCCGCCAGCCGTCGACCGACCCGGCGGGCCGGAATGATGAAGATCGGCAGCAGCACCAGTGACAGCGCGGTGATCTGCCAGGAGAGGGTGAACATCACCGCCGCGGTGAGCACCAGCTGGATGACGTTGCTGACCACACCGGACAGGGTGGAGGTGAACGCCCGCTGGGCGCCGAGCACGTCGTTGTTGAGCCTGCTGACCAGGGCGCCGGTCTGGGTACGCGTGAAGAACTGCAACGGCATCCGCTGCACGTGGTCGTAGACCCGGGTGCGCAGATTGAAGATGATGCCCTCGCCGATGCGAGCCGAATACCACCGTTGGGCCAGCGACAGCAGCGCGTCGGCGACCGCCAGCGCGGCGATGAACAGGGCCAGCCGCACCACGAGCCGCCCGGCCTCGGTGCCGCCCCGGTTGATCGCGTTGATCACGTCGCCGGCGAGCACCGGAGTGGCCACGCCGATGATGGCGGCCAACACCACGGTGGCCAGGAAGACGATGATGTCGCGTCGGTAGGGGTGGGCGAAGGCGACGATGCGGCGGGCCACCCCACGCTTCAGCCGGTGGCTGGAGACCTCGTCGCGGTTGCGCATGGACCGGAGCATGCTCCACCCGGCCATGCCACCGCCGGACATCGGGTTGGACATCGCTCACCTCCGGGTTGCCGGGCAGACCGCACCGTCAGGTCAATTCTCCCGACGAGTGTGACAACCTCGGTCGTAACCCGGATCTTCCCGTGCGGTCCTTACCTATTCTCCAGTGCCGGCAAGGTCACGCAGCCGACGGGTCTGCGCCTCCCGCTCGGCGCGCTGCTGGTCGGCGTGCGACCGCCCGCCCGCACCGTCGAGCAACGCCTTGATTTCCACCACCGCGTCGCGGGCACCGGAGAGCAGCCCGGCGGTCAGGTCCCGCACCGCGTCGTCCAGCTCGGCCGGAGGTACGACAAGGGTGGCCAGCCCGATTCGGTCGGCCTCGGTGGCGTCCAACCGGCGGCCTGTCGCGCAGATCTCCAACGCCCGGGAATACCCGACCAACTCGACGAGGCGTTTCGTGCCGGCCAGGTCGGGCACCAGGCCGAGGGTCACCTCGGCCATCGACAGCTTCGCGTCCGCGGACAGCACTCGCAGGTCACAGGCGAGCGCGAGCTGGAAGCCAGCACCGATCGCATGGCCCTGTACGGCCGCGACGGAGACCACATCCGGCCTGTGCAGCCAGGTGAAACCGGCCTGGAACTCCGCGATGCGCTCGGCGCACTCCTGCTCGGGCAGCGTGGCCAGCTCAGCGAACGACCCCGGGCCGGAGGCGCCCGCCACCGCGAGATCGAGGCCGGCCGAGAACGCGCGACCCTCACCACGGACCACCACCACCCGCACGTCGCCGGGCAGGTCACGGGAGAAGTCGCTCATCGCTCGCCACATCGCGGGCGTCTGGGCATTGAGCACGTCGGGCCGGCACAACGTCACCGTGGCGACCGGCCCGTCGCAAGTCAGCCGAACCCCGGTAGCCTCGGCGGTCACCGGACGTCCCGGGGCGCGGCGCTGGTGGACGACGCTGAGGGGCGGGTCACGCCTTCTTGCGGCGCCGGGCGCCACCGCGCTGACGCAGCTGCACGCCGGACTCGGTGAGCACTCGATGGATGAACCCGTAGGAACGGCCGGTCGAGGCCGCCAACGCGCGGATGCTCTCCCCCGAGGTGTACCGCTTTACCAGGTCCTTGGCGAGCGTCTGACGCTCGGCTCCGACGATCCGGCGACCCTTCTCAGTGCTGGTGGCTGTGCCAGTGGCTGCCATGCTGTGTCCTCACGTCCCAGACTGTGCGGTTCGGATACGGTCCCACCTATTAGACCGCCTCGAACGATCATGCGCCAGATATCAACTCTTCGCCAACCGACACGCTATGCAATGTCAGCTTCCCGATAGAGTGATCCTGGCGATCCGGCCCCGTCGCGGCGTCCGCGCGCACCACCACCGGAAGCTGGCGGCCGCCGACGGCCCGTAGCCTTCCGGTCGTGATCGACCTGTTGAGCACCGCCGGCGCGGCGGCCGTGGTCTTCGCCGCCACCGACATCGACGACATCGTCATCTTGACGCTGTTCTTCGTCGCGGCGCGCACCACCGGCCAACCCCGCACCTGGCAGATTGTCGCCGGCCAATACCTCGGCATCGGCACGCTCGCGTTTGCCAGCGCGGTGATCGCTGGTGGACTCCTGGTGATCCCCGACCCGTGGACGGGACTGCTCGGCCTGCTGCCGATCGCACTCGGCGTACGCGCATTGCGGAGTTCGGGCGACGACGAGACACCGGCGGTCGTCACCGGAGCGCTCGGCGTAGCCGGTGTGACGATCGCGAACGGCGCCGACAACGTCGCCGTCTACGTACCCGTCTTCCGGGCCCTCGGTGTCGCCGACAGTGCCGTGTTCCTGCTGGTCTTCGTGCTGCTGATCGCGCTCTGGTGCGTGGCCGGGGCCTGGTTGGGCGGGCACCGGAGGGTGGTCCGGCTGGTCGAGCGCGCCGGCGCCTGGCTGGTGCCGACGATCTTCGTCGCCATCGGGCTGGTGATCCTGGTCAGCTCCGGCGTGCTCGGCCGACTGGCCGACCTGCTCGGCTGAGAGCCGACCGAGCCTCCTCGGTCAGGCCAGCTCGACCAACTCGAGAAGGTCGTCGCTCCAGGCGTCCTCGTCGCCGTCGGGCAGCAGGATGGCCCGGTCCGGCTTGAGCGCCAGCACCGCACCCGGGTCGTGGGTGACCAGGACGATCGCTCCGGGGTAGTTGGCGATGGCGTCGAGCACCTGCTCCCGGCTGACCGGGTCGAGGTTGTTCGTCGGCTCGTCGAGCAACAGCACGTTGGCGCCGGAACAGACCAGAGTGGACAGGGCCAGCCGGGTCTTCTCGCCGCCGGACAGCACGCCGGCCGGCTTGTTCACGTCGTCGCCGGAGAAAAGGAACGCGCCAAGGATCTTGCGCAGATCGGTGTCGGACTGCTCGACGGCGGCGGCGCGCATGTTCTCCAACACCGTCCGCTCCACGTCCAGCGTCTCGTGCTCCTGCGCGTAGTAGCCCAGCCGCAGGCCGTGCCCCGCGTGCACCTCGCCGGTGTCCGGGCCGAGCAGCCCGCCGAGCATCCGCAGCAGGGTCGTCTTACCGGCGCCGTTGAGCCCGAGGATGGCCACTCGGGAGCCTCTGTCCACCGCCACGTTGACGTCGGTGAAGATCTCCAGCGATCCGTACGACTTGGAGAGGCCGGTCGCCGTGAGCGGGGTCTTGCCGCACGGCGCGGGGCTGGGGAAACGCACCTTGGCCACCCGGTCGGAGACCCGCACCTCCTCCAAGCCGGAGATCAGCTTCTCGGCGCGGCGGGCCATGTTCTGCGCGGCGACGGTCTTGGTGGCCTTGGCCCGCATCTTGTCGGCCTGCGCCATCAGCGCGCCGGCCTTCTTCTCCGCGTTGGCCCGCTCCCGGCGGCGGCGTCGCTCGTCGGTCTCGCGCGCCTCCAGGTACGCCTTCCAGCCCAGGTTGTACACGTCGATGACCGACCGGGTGGCGTCGAGGAACCAGACCTTGTTGACCACCGACTCCAGCAGCGCGCCGTCGTGGGAGATCACGATCAGGCCGCCCTTGTGGTTGGCGAGGAAGCCCCGCAACCAGGTGATCGAGTCGGCGTCGAGGTGGTTGGTGGGCTCGTCGAGCAGCAGGATGCCGCCACCGTTCTCGCCGGCGTCGCGGAACAGGATCCGGGCCAGCTCGATGCGGCGACGCTGGCCACCGGAGAGGGTGCCGATGGTCTGTGCGAGCGCCCGGTCCGGTAGGCCGAGGTTCGCGCAGATCCGCGCTGCCTCAGCCTCGGCCGCGTACCCGCCGAGGGCGGCGAACTGGTCCTCCAGCGCGCCGTACCGACGGACCAGCTTGTCGGTGGCGTCCTCGGCGAGGCGGGCCTCGACCTCCTGCATCTGGGACATCAGGACGTCCAGGCCGCGCGCGCTGAGCACCCGGTCGCGGCCGGTGACCTCCAGGTCGCCGGTGCGCGGGTCCTGCGGCAGGTAGCCGATGGCGCTGCGCTGGTCGATCTGGCCGCCGTACGGTTGCCCCTCGCCGGCGAGCACCTTCAGCGTGGTGGTCTTTCCGGCGCCGTTGCGACCGACCAGGCCGATCCGGTCACCGGGCTGCACGCGCAGGGTGGTGTCGGACAGCAGGATCCGGGAACCGGCGCGCAGTTCCAGGCCGGTGACAGTGATCATGTTTGCGGGCTCGCTCTCGGGGTTCGGAAGGCTGACTCGGGGCACGCGAAACGGCCGGCGGGCTCAAGGGGCCCGACGGCGCGGGGCGGTTCAGCCTTCGCAGCGCAGCACCCGACAAGTGTACCGGGCGCCGCCGGACGTCCCGCCCGGATTACCGATCAAGATCATCGGGTATCGGAACGCCTGTCCGGACCCCGTCCGGCATTCGATGGACGAAACGACACACAAAAGACACTCACCGGCATACGGCGATCGGGGTCACCCATGGAACTCAACGAGCGGGCCGAGCTCGACACCTCCCAGGCCAACGACCTGGGCCGGGGCAGCGGCGGGTCGGGCGGCGGCTTCGGCATCCCCATCCCCGGCGGCGGGGGCCGGGGCGGCATCATCGGCATCGTGGTGGCCGTCCTCGTCGCCCTGCTCGGCGGCGGGTTCGGTCTCAACGCCATGACCAACGGAGACGAGGGCGGGCAGGCCGGAGGCACCGACCTGGAGCAGTTGTGCTCCACCGCGAACCCCGAGCGTCTCGACGACGCGCGCTGCCGCAACCTGCTCTACGTCAACAGCATCCAGGCCTACTGGCAGAAGGCGTACCCGGAGTTGGGCAACGGAAAGTACGAGGCGACCGACACCAACTTCTTCCAGGCCGCCGTGAACACCGGCTGCGGGCAGGCCGACTCGGGCGTCGGCCCGTTCTACTGCCCCGCCGACAAGCAGGTGTACATCGACCTGAGCTTCTACGACGAGCTGGCCTCCCGGTTCGGCGCCAAGGGCGAGTTCGCCCAGCCGTACGTGCTCGCCCACGAGTACGGCCACCACGTCCAGAACCTGCTCGGCACCAACGCGAAGGCCGGCCAGGGCGACCAGAGCGGCCCCCGCTCCGCCTCCGTGCGGCTGGAGTTGCAGGCCGACTGCTACGCCGGCGCCTGGGCCAAGCACGCCACCGAGAGCAAGGACAAGACCGGCCAGCAGCCGCTGTTCAAGTCGATCACCGAGGCGGACATCAACCAGGCCATCGAAGCCGCCGAGGCGATCGGCGACGACAGCATCCAGGAGCGCTCCGGCGGGCAGGTCAACCCCGACCAGTTCACCCACGGCACGTCCGAGCAGCGCAAGCGTTGGTTCAACCAGGGCTACGACCGCGGCGACCCGAAGACCTGCGACACCTTCGGCACCGACCAGCTCTGACATCCGCTCCGACATCGTGGCAGGTCCTTCGGGGCCTGCCACGATCGTCATTCCTGCCGAAGCGTCCGGGTCAGGTGAGCCGCGAGACCTGGTAGTGGCCGATGAGCCAGTCGTCGTCGACCCGCCGCAGGAGCACGCCGAGGTTGACGGTCAGAGCCGGCCGGTCGGTGAAGCCGAACTCCACCTCCAGGTAGCCGAGGACCACGTCGTCGGCGAGACGGCGGGTCTCCCTGATGTCGTACGCTGCGGTCAGGCCGAGCGGCTGTCCGGCGTAGTACGCGGCGACGCCGGCACGACCGACCGTGTACGGCTGCAACCCCTGAAATATCGCGTCCTCGGTGAAGCACGCCGCGACGCGGTCGGGCTCGTGGGCGTCGACAGCCGACTTCCACCGGTCGAGGACGGTACGCAGAATCTGCGCCTCGGACATGATGATCTCCCTGCTGACGGACGTGTCCCATGGCGTGCCTGTCGAGGCGGCGTGCCCTCGCAGGCTCAGCGAGGCGGCTGACCAGGGTCGTTCGGGTGCGGCGTCAACGGTGTGACGGTCTCGCGCCGCCAGGCGCGCAGCGGCATCGACGCGAGCACAGCCTCCAGTTCGTCGGCGTTGTCGGCCTGGAACAGCCCCCACGTACGCCACTCCCCCGGTGCCAGCGGCGGCCGCCACAGCCGCAGCAGACTGCCCTGGGCCGTCAGCTCGGCCGAACGCGCCGCCTCTCGCGCGCGCATGTCGGCGACCCCGTCCTTCGACGTTCCCTGCGGCACCGTCGTCACCATGTCAACCAGAAACTCCACGCGCCCATCCTCCGGCGGCCGGCCGGGCAGCACGCCGCGAACCCCGTTTTGGGTGGCGATCGTCTCCCCTCCCCCGCCGCCAGCGCAGGCCGAGGTCAGTCGGGGTCGCGCACCAGGATCCGTACCGCCCGGGCCGCACCCACCGCCGCGACCAACACCGCGTGCCGGGGCTCCGGCACGTCGAGCAGCCGCTCCGCCCGCAACGGCACGAGCGGGGCCAACCGCCGGTCGGCCAGCACCCCGTCCACCGCCCGCCGGTCACCGCCGCAGACCAGCGCCGCCAGCCTCGACGCCTCCGGCAACAGCAGCCGTACGGCCAGGTCCGCCGCGTCGCCCAGCGCAGCCTTCGCCTGGTTGTCACGCCGGCGGGCGAACCGGTGCTGCGACCATCCCCCCGCAGCGGTGCGCCCCTGCACGTAGCGGGTGTCCACCTTGGAGACGACGATGTCGGCACCCTCGGCCACCCCGAGCGCCACAGCGCCCTTGCGGGCCAGCAGCAGACCGATCCGGCGGGGCATGACGGCGGAGGCCACGAACCCGGGCACATCCACGCCGGCCGGCGCACCCGGTGGGGCGTACAGCTCGGCGGTTGCCCCGTCCGGGGCGGCGAGCAGCAGGCCGTACTCCTGGGCGCTGGTGGTGGGCGGGCCGTGCCGGTCGGCGAAGCCCTCGACCCAGCGGCCGACGCGGGCCGGGTCGACCTCGACCCACCGGCCTCCGCCCGCTGCGGGTCGACTGGTCATCGCCCGACCGTACGGCACAGCGCACCCATCCGGACCTCCGGGCGGCACGCGGATCCAGCGCGGTCGGCCGGCCCAACGGATCCGGGGCGGCGCCGGAGGGCCCGGCACGGCGCCCGGCGGCCAGCCAGTACGCCGACACCGGCCTGTTCGCCGTCTACGCCGGCTGCGCGCCGGGCAAGGTGGACGAGGTGCTGTCCCTGACCCGTGCCGAGCT